>CAZONY010000416.1:0-2473 GCA_964581215.1 uncultured Chitinophagaceae bacterium
CGACGATCGTGATCTGGGCCGTCTTGCCGGCCTTTTCCAGCGCGGCCCGCGCGCCGAGTGCTGCCGGGTCGTTGATGGCGAACACGCCACGCAGGTCGGGAAACGCCTGCAGCGTGTCTTCCATCGCCCGGTAGCCGCCGTCCTTGGCCCCGCCGCTCTCGAGTTCCGTCACGATCTCGATCTTCGTGGGAGCCGTCGCGTTGTGGGCATCGATAACCTCGCGAAACCCCTTCACCCGCAGTTGGCAGGATTCGGCCTGCTTCAGATGGAGGATGGCGATCCTGCCACCGGCCGGGCCCAGCGCCTCGATCATTGCCTGCGCGGCCTCCCGGCCACCTCCTTCGTTGTCGGTGGCGATCTGGCTGGCGATCGCGACGCCCGGCTCGTTGCAGGGAATGTCTACGGTGAAGACCGGAATGCCAGCGGCATTGGCCTCGCGGATGACCGGAACGATCGACTTCGAGTCGCAGGGGGAGAGCACGATCGCCGCCGCCTGCTTGACGATGAAGTCCTTGATCTGGTTGCCCTGCCGGGCCACGTCCTTGTCGGCGCTGACCACGACCGCCGCGAAGCCCTGCCGCCCTGCCTCGGCGGTGATCGCGTCGCCGATCACCTTGAAAAACGGATTATCGAGCGCGAGCAGCGAGACGCAGATCGTGCCGCGGGAGCCGACGGCCGGCCGTGGCGCGACCGGAGACGGGCGGCATCCGCAGTGCAGCAAGCATCCGGCCACGACGCCGAGGGCGAACAATCGATTCATGGGATGCATTCTCTCAGGCGTGAGTCGATGATTGTCCAGGTCGCTCATGGCCGTGCCGAGACGAAGGCATGGGCGTTTTCCTTCGTGACCAGCTCCACGGGCACGCGGATTTCCTGTTCGACACGGTTGCCGGCCAGGATCTCGTAGGCCCGCTGCGCGGCGATCCGGCCGATCTCGCGGGGAAACTGCATGCTCGTGGCGTGGAGCCGGCCGGCCTGTACGGCGGCAATTCCTTCCGGCGAGCCATCCACGCTCACGATGATGAAGGCGGCCCGGCCCGGCCGTTCGGCCCGGTCGACGGCCGCGATCGCGCCCAGCGCCATCGGATCGTTGGCGGCGAAGACGCCGTCGAGATCGGGATGGCGTTCGAGCGCCGCGTTCATCGCCGTCTCAGCCGCCGCATGGGTTCCGCCCCCGTCTTCGACGGCGAGGATCTCCACATCGGGAAACCGCCCGAGCACCTCGCGGAAGCCGGCGATCCGGTCGATGCAGGCCTCGTTCGCGGGGATGTGGAGCACGACGATCCTGCCGGATGGAAGGGCGTTGGCGAGGCTGCGTGCCGCCAGCCGGCCCGCCTCGCGATTGTCGGAAAGCACCTGGCAAGCCACGGCATCTCGAAAGGGCATCTGCGTGTCCACCACCACGCAGGGGATTTTCTTGTCGGCGGCGTGCCGCAGGCTGCTCTCGATGAGATCGGGATCGACAGGGTTGACGAACAGGGCCGCGACACCCCGGGCGATCAGCCGCTCGAGATCTCCCTGCTGTCGCGTGCCGTTCCAGTCGGCCGACAGGGTTTCGAGGGCGTCGCCATTCGACTCGACGATCTCGCGCAGGCCTTCATTCACCTCCCGGAAGAACGGGTTGTCGAGCGTCTGAAACACCGCCCCGAGCGTGCGGCCTGCAGCTGGTGGCGGCCCGGTCGGGTTCGTGGAGTCGACGGGCCGGCAAGCCGACACCGCCAGCGCGAGGATGGCGACGCTCCGGATGACGGCACCGCTGCCCGCCGCCAGGCGCGAGGAGGCGGCGCCGGCCGACTGGCCGTCAGCGGATGGCCGGGGAGCCGGCCGTGTAGACCGCATGAATCTCCTCCTCGGAGGCGTAGCGACGCATGATCGCGATCTCGCAGATCGCCCCCGCGAAGCCGGCGGCGACATCACCTGCGGTGGCGGGCGCCGCGCCCACCAGAAGATCACCGTCATTCGGCGTCAGTTCGCCACCGCTTCCCTCCGCCACAACGCTTCCGTTCACCGACAACACCGTCCGATCCGCATTGGCGGCCGCGGCGACGAGCATCCATTCGCCGGGCACGACCGGAAAATCGGCCGAGGCGAGCCGACGGTCGCCCGTCTGGAAAAAGAGCCTGCAGAAGCCGCGGCCATCGTCGCCCCGGGTACGGGCGAGCCCGAGTTCGTAGTTGGGCTCGCGCGGCCCTGTCGACTCGGCCGATTTCGTCAGGATCACGGCCTCGCCGTCGAGGAGCGGCACGTGGGGCCTGATCCAGGCGAAGACGGTCACGGCCCGCGTGACGCTCAGCTCCTTGGCGTGCAGCACCCGCAGGTGCTGCCCGAGGGCGGGGTCGAAGCCGAGGGCCCGCTGGGCCGGCCAACGGCCGCTGGGCAGGCGCTGCGGATTCCTGACGGGATCCATTCCGTCGCCCATGGCGGCCATGAGCTTGCCGGCGGTCGCGCCGGCGGTGTTGCTCACGACGCCGCG
>CAZONY010000417.1:0-2469 GCA_964581215.1 uncultured Chitinophagaceae bacterium
TGGCGGCCATGAGCTTGCCGGCGGTCGCGCCGGCGGTGTTGCTCACGACGCCGCGCGGGGATGCGGTCGTGGCTGACGGATCGTCGAATGTGTAGTAGAGAATCAGCGACGGATCGCGGCGGAAGCGGTAGTGGGCCGCCAGCCAGCGGTAGTAGGGCTGGTCGTCCAGCGACTTGAGGCGGGCCTGAAACTCGCGGGGCGTGACGAAGGCCAGCTCGTCGATGCTGATCTCTTTCGTGTCATCCTGCCCGGCCGCGATCCGCTTGGCCTTGCCCTCGGTGAGCAACTGTTTTGGTGCCGTATCGGCCGGATTCTGGCGGAGCGGCCCGAGGGCCACCTCGCCCTTGAACACATGCACGTCGGTCGCCGCCAATGGGCCGCTGTGCACGCCGAACTCCGTTCCCAGATCGACGACCTCCGCATCGGGCGTGCGGACGACGAAGCCGACCGCCTCGTTCGGCACGGCGGCTGCGAGACGGCCGGCATGGAGCGTCATCTGGGACGGCGTGTCGAGCGTGACTTCCGCCGGCCCTTCGAGCACGACCGAGGCCCCGCAGCCAAACCGCAGCTCAGCCAGGCCGCGGCCCAGTTGCAGCCGCTGCGACGGAAGATCGGCCCCGGTCTTGAGCCGCGTGCCGCCGAGCCACTGGGCATCGACGCTGCCGATCACCCGGGCCACGGCGGAACCCGAGGCAGCGGGCCTCCCCTCGACCGGGGCCCGATCCGCGGCAAACCATGGAACCAGGGCACCAGCGGCGGCCGCGAGTCCCAGCGCCGCGGCCGCTGCCAAGCCCTTCCATCCGGTCGCCGGCTGCGTTGGTCGGGGTTCTCCGGCAGTGTCGCCAAGGAGCGTTTGCAGATCGGCATAAAGCAGCTGCGAATCGAGATAAAACCGCCTGGCGTCGAGGGACGATCGGAGCAGCTCCGCGAGCCTGTCGTGCTCGTCGGCGAGGATCTCACCGTCGCGGAGTTTTTCCGACAGGTGGGCGATGTCGTGCCTTTGGCTCGGGGTCATGGCGTCTCCCGGCGGGCCGCCGCGAGCTGGCCATCGATGCATGCCAGAAGTGCATCGTGGAGACGGCTCAAGGCCTTGTAGACGGCATCGGCGGATCTCCCCAGGCGGGCGGCGACGTCACGACAGGTCTTCAGCCCCGATTCATACCGCATGGCGAGCAGCGTTCGTGATTTCGGTGGGAGTTTTTCGAGGCAGACCCGGAGGGCATCGAGCCGGTCGTCGGCCCGGGTCGTGGCGGAGGCGGCCTCTCCGGCCAGGATTTCGAGCAGCTGGTCGTCGAAGACCAGCCGGCCGAGCCGCCGCTGCTTCGCGAAGTGCTTGAGGACAAAGTAGCGGGAAAACTGGTTGGCCCAGGCGACGAAATCGGTGCCGACGGTGAAGGTATCGAACTTCCGCCAGAGTTCGAGGCTTACCTCCTGGAAGATGTCGTCGGCGTCGGCCAGACGCGGCACCAGCGCCATGATGAACGCATGGATCCGCCGCTGATTGGCGGCGAACACTCGGACGAAGACTTCGTTGCGGTCTGACATGGGCGAACTCTCCCCATTGCTATATCGTTTCACACGGCAAAATGGACGTTTCGGCAGCGGTGAAGAATTTTTGTCCAGTTTTCTGGGTGAGTGCGGATACACCTAGGGCGGGAGGTTGTGCTCCGGTCCATTCAATCTATTTTTCACTGTTTTTAGGGCCCTTTTCCCGTCTCGCAAGTGGCCCCAAGAAGAGGTTCCGCGATGGCTTTTCGGCTCGCTTCCGGTCCGTTCGCTCGCTTTCTCCACGGGCTCGCCCTGCCGGTCGTGGCACTCGTGTTTTTGTCGGGCTGCGGCGATCGCGATGGCGGCATGCGGGTCTGGGGCGAGGTGACCTACGACTCGGAGCCCGTGCCTGAAGGAGTGATCCTGCTGACGCCCGAAGCCGGTCAGAACGCACCGACCGCGGGCGGGCTCATCAAGGACGGTCTCTATGACATGCCGGCAACGAAGGGGCCGAGAGCCGGCGTGACCTATCGTGTGTCGATCGAGGGGCTCAAGAAGACCGGGGAGAAGATCGTGTCCCCGCAGTTTCAGGCTGCCGCAGACGCGACGACACAATTCATTCCTTCGGAATACAACACGCGATCGAAGTTGACGATCACGGTCTCGAACGAAGCATCAGAGAATCACAAAAACTTTATCCTTGAACGGCCGGTTGCTCCTGGTCGGTAACCACTGCCATCGTGTCGATCGTGTGATCAGAAGCCAGCGATCCAACCCCCTTGTTGCACCCTTTCTTTTCTTTTCCTTACTGCCCACAGTCTCTCGGGAGCAAGTCATGGCAACGCTTCATCTGCCACAGGTTCCGGCTCGGCCTTTCAGCCGCCAGGGTTTCACGCTCGTGGAACTTCTGGTCGTGATTGCCATCATGACCGGGTTGGATTTGCTGTACCAGGGGATATGAGGGTTCAGGAACAGGGTTGA
>CAZONY010000418.1:0-2467 GCA_964581215.1 uncultured Chitinophagaceae bacterium
CTCCTCGTCGATCGTCTCCATCCGCTTCTTGGTCAGCGGGCCGGTGTCGGTGATCTGGCCGTTGGCGAAGGAATGAATCACGCCCCGCGGGCCGTACCGTTTTTTGAACGCGGGATCCTTGGGATAGTCGGGATGCTCGGGCTCCTCCTCCGCATTCAGGTGATAGAGATTGCCGAAAAACTCGTCGAACCCGTGGTTCGTCGGCAGCATGTCATCACGATCGCCGAGGCGGTTCTTGCCGAACTGGCCCGTCATGTAGCCCCGCGCCTTGAGCAGCGTGGCGATCGTGGGATCCTCCTTCTGCATGCCCTCCGGCGCGCCGGGCAGCCCGACCTTCGTCAGCCCGGTTCGGATCGGTGATTGCCCGGTGATGAAGGCGGCCCGTCCCGCGGTGCAGCTCTGCTGGCCGTACCAGTCGGTGAACAGCGCCCCCTCGCGGGCGATCCGGTCGATATTGGGCGTCTTGTAGCCCATCATGCCCAGGTTGTAGGAGCCGACATTGAACTGGCCGATGTCGTCGCCCCAGATCACGAGGACGTTGGGCTGCCGTGGCGACTGGCCGACCGCGGGAGCGCTGGCGAGGGAAAAGGTCACGGCCGCGATCGCGATCGCCGCGAGGCGGGAACGGCAAGGGATTCCGGCATGCATCGAAAAGGCTCCTCGACAGTTTTATGAAAATTTTTCTCGTTGTATGCGGGCCCATCGCACGCGCACAATGCAGAAACCGTCAGAAGGTGCCCGGCACGTGCGTGAACCCTGCCGAGGCTTGATTCTCCGCCGACACAAGAGCCGGATTCATGGATCGCGATGGGGTTTCGTGGCGCGCCCGATTCCACGCGTTCTTCGCCGCCGCCGTGGCGATGTCGGGGCTCGGGGCGGTCGCGGACGAGCCCGGCATCATCGCCGTCTTGGCCTGCGACCCAATGGCCGACATCAAAAAGCAGGTCGAATGGGTTGACATCGGCTACGACGAGAAAGCACTCCCGTACGCACAACGAACCAGTCTCGGGTGGTTGCTCGCATGTTGCGAGTTGCCCGACATTGCCGACGGTCTCGATTTTCATCGGCCGTTCGGCCTTGTTGTCAGCGCTGTCGACAACAAGGCCGACCTCGAAACCCCACAGGAATACCTGGGGAGGGTAAGAGCCCATGCGTACGTTCCCTTCAAGGACTTCAAGAAACTTTTCGGGCGCTTTGGCCTCGAGACCGGCGGTGCCCCCGGCGTTTGGCGTTTCGATATGGGGCCCGGAGTAGGGGGGATCGAAGTCGTTGAAAAAAACGGGTGGGCAATCATTTGCTTTACCAAGACAGGCCACATCGCGCCGGTGGCCGATCCGAGCGAAGTCTTCGCGAATGTCCTGAAGGACTACACAGTCGGTGTTCAGGCATACCCGAGTCGCATGCCGCCGGGCACCCTGAAGATTCTGGATCCTGTTGGCTTGCTCGCGCAGTTTTTCTGGCAGGATCTCTCCTCGATATCGAAGAAGCTCATCCCGTGGGAACTCCTCCAGGAGGCTGAGTCGTGGCGTGCCGGTCTCGCGATCGACGTCGATGAGCAGGTGTTCGTCGAAACGTCGGTCCAGATGAGGCCAGCCACGCCGGCCGCCGCGGCGTGTGCCGTGTTGGCCGAGGGCGCATGCACGGTTCATGCCCCGGCCGCTGCCGAAGGCACGCCGACGGCCGTGTCGGCCCACCTCGCGATGCTCGTTCCGGAGAGCCTGGGGGCGTGGGCGATCGCGCACCTCGGCTCGGCGGCCGGCCGCGGCCAGGCCGACGGCGGCGTGCAGGGCATCGCGGCGGTCGGCTGCGCGGCGATCGCGGCCATGATCGAGTCCGGGGGATGCGACGCCGCTTTAACGATCGACACGAGCGTCGTCACGGACGCCACGGAGTTGCCCTTGGTCACCTTCGGCATGAAGGTGCAGGACGGCGCGGCCTTCGAGGCGAGGCTGAAGGAGATCGTGGCCGATGCCGGCGAGCATTCGGGGCTGACGGTGGCGTTCGACACCGGCAGGGCGGCCGGAGCGAATCTTCACACCGCCACGCTCGAGCATCTCCGGGGATGGAACGGGCCCGACGGGGAGCCGCTTGTGGTGACGCTGGCCGTGACCCCACGCTGCGTGTACGTCCTGGCCGGTGGTGACGTGGCTGCGCGGCTGGCCGCCGTGGTCGGGGCGGGCGACAAGCCCGACCCGAAGCTGAAGCCGATGGCCGAAGTCAGCGTGGCGCTGGCACCGCTCCTGCGCTACGCGGCCATGATGGTCGGGGCGGCCAAGGCAGCCGGCGCGACGATGGATGGCTCCACCAGCCTCGAGGCCAGCGCGAAGGTCGCCGGCACCGAGGCATCGGCCCTCGTGCAGATGCTCGTGAGGCCGATGGAGCGGGGCATGGTGCTGCGGTGGTCGGCCGACGCCGGCGCCGTGCGCACCATCGCCACGGCCTGGCGCGAATCGATCCGGAAGTGAAC
>CAZONY010000419.1:0-2466 GCA_964581215.1 uncultured Chitinophagaceae bacterium
ACCGCCAGGTCGGCGGCCGGTTTCCGGTGGCGGCCCAGATGCCGAGCCAGGAACTTTTTTTCTATTCAAACGATCGGCCGCTTCGAACAAGCATCGCGACTGCGTTAGCGGATTTTATTGAAGGCGATCGCAGTGTTTTTCGATGCCCATCCGACCTCGACTTTTATGTTCAAACCGGCAGAGGCATGGATCGTGATCTGTATCCGACACCTCAGGATTATTTGGATGCGATGAGTTCGAAAATCGCGACTATTTCCTCCGGTACTGACGAAGCGGCGAAGTCATGGCTTGCAGCCCAACAGACAGTGCCGTTTGAAGGCACGAGTTACGAATACCCGGCGCGGCGACTCATCCGCGAGACGCCGCTGCCGGCGCAGGGCAAGACGCGGGAGGAGGCGCTCACGGGCCGGACGAGTGGCCGCCAATACGGGTCGTCGAAGACGTGGATCCTGTACGAGTTTCAGCCGTTTCACGTCGGCGGCTGGGCGGGTCTGCTGGGGAGCAACGTGACCGATCCCAACGACCCTGATGATGGCAAGGCGTGGACGCCCCCGGATGGCGCCCGGAACTTTCTCTATCTCGATGGACACGTCGAAAACCTGTAGCGAGGCCTTGTCATGAGCACGGTGGCGATGCGATCGGGCGGCGGGGCCGCCCGATCTGGTGGCGAGCGATCGAGGCGGGGCCTTGCCTGGTGGGCGGCGGTGCTGGTTGGCGTCGGTCTGCTGGCGTTGCTCGTGGCCTGGCTCTTGGGATGGTTTCGGGTGACGACCGACCCCCGCGTGCAGGAAGTCCTACAGCTGCAGGAAGAAGCCATGCAGAAGTTCACCGCCAACGGCGGACCGCAGACCATCGCGGAGGCCACCGAGGCGGTAGCCGCGATGAACACGATCCGGCAGAAAGTCGAGAGCCTGCCTGAGCCACTGCGGGAACAAGTGCAGCAGAGCGGGGGCAGCATGTTTCGCTCCGTAATGCGGGCCCAGATCAACGCCTACTTCGACGCCCCGCCCGAGAAGCGTCGAGAGGTGCTCGACCGGCAGATCCGGCAGGAAGAAACGATGCGGAAGGCCTTCGAGGCGGCACGGGCGGTGGGCAACGCCTTCGGGGTCGGCGGGCCACCGGGTGGCAATCCGGAGCGCGGCGGCGCTGCTCCGGCCGCGGGAGGGTCGGCCGCGGCCGGGCCGGCCGCCGGCGCCCAGCAGGCGGCCACGCCGGCAAGCGCCGACGAGCGACGCAATGTCTGGATGAAGCGAATCCTCGATACGACGACCCCGGAACAGCGGGCCCGCTATGTCGAGTATCGACGGGTCAAGGAGGTACGGCGGAGCCAGCTCGGCCTGCCCTCCAATCCATGGGGCCGGTAGACCAGTGAACTCCCCATCGCCGGCGGTATGCGAACCCGCCTGAGCGATGAAGTTGGCCGCTGTCGATATCTATTACGAAGGTTCTCGTTGACAAGCAACGAAAGGCTTCGTATTTTCTCCGTCATGCCACGAGGCCGGGTGCGGCCCGTTTCCTGTCTGGAGAATGCCGATGCCTGTGCGACCGACCGATGCCGAGCTGGGGATCCTGCGGGTCTTGTGGGAGCGGGAGCCCTGTGCCGTCCGCGACGTCCACGAGGCGCTCGTCGCCGAGGGCAAGCCCGTCGGCTACACGACGGTGCTTAAATTTCTCCAGATCATGACGGAGAAGAAGCTCGTGCGGCGCGACACCCGCGGCCGGGCCCATCTCTACCGGTCGGCGATCCCGCGGCCCCGGACGCAGAAGCAGCTCGTGGACGACCTCGTCGAGCGGGCTTTCGGCGGCGCGGCCTCCGAGCTCGTGCTCCACGCCCTGACGGGCCGCAAGGCGTCCCCCGAGGACCTTGCCGAGATCCGTCGCCTGCTCGACCGCCTCGAACGCGGCCCCGCCGGCACCTGACCCAACCGCACTCCCCATCGGCCACCCCCGAGGCCCTGTATGAACCTCGCCCCCACCTCGCTCCTCGATCTTCTGTCCGCGTCGGCGGCCGTGCGCCTCGGCTGGGTGTGCATCCACTCGGTCTGGCAAACCGCGGCCGTGGCCACGCTGCTCGCCGTCGCCCTGCGACTGATCCCGCGGCGGTCCACCGCCGCACTCAACGCCCGCTATCTCCTGGCGGTGACGGCGCTCTTCGCAATGCCGGCGCTGGCCGGGGCCACGTTCCTCGCCGTGCCCGGAGAGCGTACGTCCGACCACGGTCTCACGGGCCCGGCAGCTGCGGCAGTCGCCGGCATGCCGGGTGCCCAAGCCGTGCTCGTGATGCCGCACGGCACGGGTGCCGCGAACTCGTCCGCGGCCCCGTCGTCGCATGCCGCCGTGGCCGTGCTCGCGCGAGATCTCGCCTCCCGGGTCGAGCCCTGGCTGCCCGTGGCGGCGGCTGCGTGGGTGGTGGGCATGCTCGTGGCGGCGGTGCGGATGATGGCCGGCTGGGCGCTCACCCGCCGG
>CAZONY010000420.1:0-2442 GCA_964581215.1 uncultured Chitinophagaceae bacterium
TCCCAGTAGTCTTTTGAACTCTGCCTCGTCGATCACCCGCACCCCGAGCTTTGCCGCCTTCTCCAGCTTGCTGCCCGCCTCGGCACCGGCGACGACGTAGTCCGTCTTCTTCGAGACGCTGCCCGAGGCACGCCCCCCGGCCCGGCGAATCGCCTCCTCCGCCTCCTGCCGGGAAAACGTTTCCAGCGTGCCCGTGACGACGAGCGTCCGGCCCGTCAGCGGACCCTCCCGCACCTGCTCCTCGGCGGGCAGATCGAGCCGCACCCCGGCGGCGGCCAGCCCCGCGATCACCCGTCGGCCGTAATCGCTCGCCAGCCATTCGTGCACGCTCTCGGCGATCACTGCTCCGATCTCGTGCTCCTCGGCCAGTGCTTCGACCGTCGCCCCCTGCAGGCGTTCGATGGTGGGGAAGCGGCGGGCCAGGATCGCGGCCACCCGCGGGCCGACGTGCCGGATGCCCAGCGCGTTGAGCAGCTTGGCCAGCCCGCGCTCCTTGCTCCGCTCGATCTGCGCCACGAGGCTGCGCGCCGACTTCTCTCCCATTCGCTCGAGGACCGCGAGCTGGTCCACCGTGAGCGCATACAGGTCGGCGTAATCGGCGACGAGGTCCGACGCCACGAGCTGGTCCACGAGCTTCTCCCCGAGGCCCTCGATATCCATCGCGCCCCGCGAGGCGAAGAACCGCAGCCGCTCTCGTCGGCGGGCCGGGCAATCGACATTGGGGCAGCGGATGAAGACGCCCTCGGGATCCCTGACGAGCGGCGTGCCGCATTCCGGGCACTCCGTGGGAGGCTGCCAGGGCTTGTGACGGTGCTTCCGCAGGTGCTTCTCCACCCGGACCACGTGGGGGATCACCTTGCCCGCCTTCTCGACCACGAGCACGTCGCCCACACGGATGTCCTTGCGGGCCACCTCGTCGGCATTGTGGAGGCTGGCCCGGCTCACGGTCGTGCCGGCGAGCTCCACCGGCTCGAGATCCGCCACGGGCGTGACCGTGCCGCCGCGCCCCACCTGCACGCGGATGCCGGCGAGCGTCGTCGTGGCCTCATACTTCTCGAATTTCCAGGCGATCGCCCAGCGGGGGCTCCGGGCCGTCGTGCCCAGCCGCCGCTGCTGGTCGAACCGATCCACCTTCACCACGAATCCGTCCACCTCGAAATCCAGATCGTGCAGTTCCTCGACGAGCTGCCCGGCATGGTCGATGAGCGTGTCGAGCGAGTCGAAGAGGCGCGTCCGCGGGGCCACCGGCAATCCGGCCCGCACGGCCCAGGCGAGCAGGTCGCTCTGCGACGTGGCCCCGAGCCCGCCGACGTCCCCCACGCCATGGCAGAAGAATCGTAGCGGCCGCGATGCGCACTCCCGCGGGTCGAGCAGGCGAATGCTGCCCGCCGCCACGTTGCGGGTGTTGGCAAACGGAGCGAGCCCCTTGGCCACCTGTGCCTCGTTGAGCGTGACGAGGTCGGAGTTGGTCATGTAGACCTCGCCTCGAACCTCGATCGACGCCGGCGGCGCGGCGCGATCGAGGAGCAGCGGCACTCCGTGCATCGTGCGCACGTTGTGGGTGACGTCGTCGCCGGCGACGCCGTTGCCCCGGGTCGCGGCCAGCACGAGCGCGCCGGCATCGTACGTCAGCGACATCGCCACGCCGTCGATCTTCAGCTCGAGAACCCACCCGATCGGCTCCCGCGCATGCCCCTCGCCGTGGAGGAGCTTCTCCACCCGGCGGCCCCAGGCGGCGAGATCCTCCACGCCATAGGTGTTGTCGATGGAAAGCATCGGCACGCGATGCGTGACCGGCCGCAGGACGGACACGGGCTCGTCGCCGATCCGCTGCGTGGGGCTGTCGGGCGGGACGAGGTCGGGATGGGCCGTTTCCAGGCACCGCAACCTCTCCACGAGAGCGTCGTAGTCGCGATCGCTGATCTCCGGCGCCGCCTCCACGTAGTAGAGGCGATCATGACGGCGGATCTGCTCCCGCAGCGTCTCGATCTGCCGGGCGGCCGAGGCGGTCACGACCGTGCCGCTCCGGGATCGGGTGCCGCGTCACCGCGCGTGGCCTCGCGTTCCCGTCGCACCCGCTCCCCTTCGACGTGGTCGATCGCGACTGCGCCGAACGTGGCTACAGCGAGCAGGGCGATCTCCCCGACGAGGAGCGGCGTGCCGTAGCGGTCCATCAGCGTCTCGAGCGGATGCGGCCGCGCGGCCGCGTCGGTGGGACGGATGCCCCGCAGCACCGACAGGCAATACATGCAGGCGGTGATCGTGAACAAAAAGCCCACGATGCCGAGCACGGCATAAAACGGATTGGCCCGCGAACGTCGCATGCGGGAGAGTATACGTCTTCCCTGTCAGGCCCGGAGGGCCGAGGCTTGCAGAGCGCCGTAAGGCTCGGGGCTCGCATGCTCGGCAACGAACCATGCATGCCGACGAGGCGCAGGGGTC
>CAZONY010000421.1:0-1034 GCA_964581215.1 uncultured Chitinophagaceae bacterium
ACCCGCAGATCATCGAGGTGACGCCCGCAAAGCAGGTCGTCTGGACGTTCACGGATTTCACGACGTTCGGCAACTCCCTGCCCGTGGCCGTGGTGCCGTAGCTTGCATCCTGCGACGCGTGGCTACGCCCGCAGCCGCACGACGAGCGACTCGTAGCCGAGCGGCCGGTCGTAGGCGGCGGTGCGCTCGACACGATCCACCTTCGACACGAGTTCGATCCGCCGGACCCGCGCGCACAGACGGCTCAGAAGCGACCGCATCACCGTGCGGGCGTGCGCGGCACCCAGGCACAGGTGCGGGCCGAACCCGAAGGCCACGTGGGGATTCGGCCGTCGGTCGAGCCGGATCGAGTCGGCGGCCGCGAACACCGTCTCGTCGAGATTCGCCGACGCCCAACAGAGGCTGGCCCGCTCCCCCGCGTTCTCGGTCATGCCATGCACGTCAGTCTCCGCCGGGCAGACGCGGCCGATGTGTGTTAGCGGCATGAACACGCGGAAGAACTCCTCGGCCGCGAGCACGATCCGGTCAGGGTCGGCCCGCAGGAAATCGAGCGCCGCGGGCCGCGCCGCGAGATACCCGATCGCGCAGGCGGCCGAGTGGATGACCGTGTCGCGGCCGCCGGCAAACATCAGGTTCGCGAAGCCGAGCATCTCGGCCCGGGTGAGTGGCCGGCCACGGAACGTCGCCCGCGTGAGGACGGAATAGAAATCATCGCCGGGTTCCGCGGCGGCCTTGTCGAACTGCGCGTCGAGATACCGCTCGAGGTCCCTTCCCTTCTCGGCGCCGTCGCCCCCGCCGTGGAACACGTGCACGCCCCAGCCGATGAACCGCTCCGCCTCCGACTCGGGCACGCCGAGGGCGAGGTCGCACCAAAAGGGTGCGTTGGTCAGATCAAGGGTCAGCATGCTTTGGTTTCTCAGTAGGAGGCGACATTGTTGACGAGGACGGCGGTACAGAGACGTGCGGGACTTGCGGCTTTTGCCGCCTGCCACTCGAAGGTTGCCTGAATGCCCTGCGGCCCGGGGATCTCAATC
>CAZONY010000421.1:1044-2433 GCA_964581215.1 uncultured Chitinophagaceae bacterium
CTCGGGCACGCCGAGGAGCACCGTCAGGGCCCGCGACTGGAGCGGCAGGGCAAACTCCGCCACGGCTTCGACCGTGTCGCGATTGCAGGCATCGGCGAGCAGCGCATCGACGATCGACTCGACGCGGGCCACGAACCCGGGCTGACGGGCCCGCAGGAAGAACGCCTCGACCAACTCGCGGTAGTCGGTGTGGTCGGGCGGGTCGGTCTCGATCGGGAGCTGCCGGACGCTTCGCAGACGCTCCTCGGACGGGATCGGCACACGGAACGGCGCGTCGGAACTGAAGGTTTTCCAGTCCCGCGCGGCCTCGCGGACGTCGGCGTGCCGGAGGATCAACGGGATCGTCTCGCGGTCGGTAGGCAGGCCGAGCACGCCGGAGGCCTGCCGCTGCTCGCGAAACGGATCAGGGACGTCGCCCATGGCTGTTCACTGCCCCAGCGCACGTGGCCGCGGAGGGTTTTGGATCGCGACTAACCTGATTCTATCGTCGCCATACCGGGCCTTGCACGAGGCGAAATCCCCTGTCGGCGTCAGCCGGTCGAGGATAAACTTCCGGATATGAGATCCAGTCTTCCGGCCCTCCGCCTGGCCCGGCGGCTCACCCGCCTCGCCTTGTCGATCGCGTCCATACCGGCCCTCGCCGCCGAGCCGGCGGCGATCGACTTTAACCGCGACATCCGGCCGATTCTCTCGGAAAACTGCTTCTACTGCCACGGCCAGGATCCTGCCAAGCGGCAGGCCGACCTGCGGCTCGACGACCGCGCGGCGGCAGTCGAGGCCCGGGCGATCGTGCCGGGGGAGCCCGGTGCCAGCGCGATCCTGGAGCGGATCCACTCGACCGACGCGGACGTGCTCATGCCGCCGCCGGATTCCAATCGCCGGCTCTCCGACGACCAGAAGAAGCTTCTCGATCGCTGGATCCGCGAGGGGGCGAACTACGCAAGGCACTGGGCCTTCGTGGCCCCGGCGCGGCCGGCGCCGCCGCCGGTCACGCGGACCGATTGGCCGCGGAACGAGATCGATCGCTTCATTCTGGCAAAGCTCGACGCGGCAGGCCTGGAGCCCGCACCGGAGGCGGATCGGGCCACGCTCATCCGCCGGCTGCATGCCGACCTCGTGGGCCTGCCGCCCACGCCCGAGGAGGTCGATGCCTTCGTCGCCGATCCGGATCCACAGGCCTACGAGAAGCTGGTGGACCGGCTGCTCGCGAGCCCGCACTACGGCGAGCGGATGGCGCTGCCCTGGCTCGATGCCGCCCGCTATGCCGATTCCAACGGCTTCCAAAAGGACGGCGACACCTGGCAGTGGATGTTGCGCGACTGGGTGGTGAAGGTGGTCAACGACGACATGCCGTTCGACCAATTTTCGATCGAGCAACTGGCAGGCGAC
>CAZONY010000422.1:0-2431 GCA_964581215.1 uncultured Chitinophagaceae bacterium
GCGTTCGCCGACCCCCTCGCCTACCTTTCTCAGTTTTGCAGGTCGTCGCTACAGCTATGCTGAAAGCGCTCCAGGACCGCCTGCGATCCTTACGGGGCGACCTTGCCCGGCGTGCCGCAGGACATCCGGGCAAATAGCTCCGCGTCGTCGAGCACGAACATGTGGCCGTGGTCGGCCGTCACGATCACCACCGTTTCGTCCCAGCCGCCGTGGCGTTCGATCCAGGCCACCACCGCCCGGAACGCCGCATCCCCGCTCTTCACGGCGCCGATGCAGGTGTCGATGTTGTTGGCGTGCGATGCCCAATCGACGTCGCCAGCCTCCACCATGAGCCAGAACGCCCCCCGCGACGCCAACACATCGAGCGCCGCGCGAGCCATGTCGGCGAGTGTCGGATTCTCATCGATGTCGGCCTCCGTGTAGGGAGCCAGCGGGGCATATTTTTTGCGGAGCCGGTCCGAGTCGTCCGCCTCCACCCGGCTACCGAGCGGATTGAAATCGCCGCAGCAGGTCTGAAAGGGAAGCTGCCCCTCGGCGACGCCGAAAAAACCGAACAACTGCCGCCCCGCGGCGCTGGCGGCCGCCGCGGCCTCCGCCAGGATCGCATCGCCACGGCGGCCGGCCGTCCGCTGCACGACCTGGTAGTGGCCGCCGTTGGCCGCGTCGATCGCCGCGAGCGTGGACGCGGCCAGATACTTGTTGCCCGGCTCGTAGTTCGCCCCCTGCTGCCGGTCGGCGTCGGCCAGCACGCCATGCCCCGCGCCGAGCAGCACGTCGAGCCCCGGCCGCGGCTCCATCCGCCGCGAGACCGACGGCTGCCCGAGAAGATCCCGCGAGAGATCCTGGTAGTCGTCGCGGGTGACGTTGACGGCATACGAGCAGGCCGGCGTGGCATGGGAGATCGGCACGCTCGTCACGACCCCGACGGCGAAGCCCCGCTTTTGAAGCGCCACGGCGATCGGCTCGAGCGGCCGCCCCGCGGCATCCACGTTGATGGCGTCGTTATAGGTCTTGTGGCCGCTGCACAGCGCCGTGGCGGAGGCGGCGGAGTCGGTCACGGCATGCGGCCGATCGCGATCGCGGCCCATCAGGTAGCGGGCGTCGGCCCGCCTGTCCCAGGGCGTGGCGCCGCCCCGGCTCGGGTCATAACCGCCAGGCGTCGTGCCACCGGGATTGCGAACCGCCTGGGCATCGACGTCGAACGTCGTGCCGTCGTTGGCGGGGCTCGTCACGCACCAGCCGAAATCGCCGGCCACGCCCCGATACGTCTGAAATCCGAACACGTCGCCACGGCCCTCGTCGTAGGTCACCGCGCCGCGGGCGGCGATGGCGGCCGCCCGCGTCGAATGCCAATCCATCCCGTCGAACACGACGAGCACGATCCGCTTCGCGCCGGAATCAGCCGCCATCACTTGCAGGCGGTGGACGTCGGTCTGGTCGAAGTATTCGGCCTCGGAATCGAGCGTCGCCTCGGGCAGCCGGCCGTAGAGGGCGGTGAGCCGTTCGGCGGACCGATACGGACTGTTTTCCCCGCGCACCGCGTCGAGGCCGATGCCGAACGTGTAGACGGGGATCAGCCGGTTGGAGTGGTTCGACCAGGAAACGTACCGCTCCGGCTGATCTCCCCAGTGGCCCCAGCCGGCCTTCCCGGCGACCTCCGCCTCGATCTGCAGCGACCGCACCGGATCCTCCCCGGGAGCCCGCTCCCCAACGCCGAGGCAGGCGAGCACGAGCGCAGCCACGATGCAGGCCTGCCGGGGCTGCGGGCACGGGCGACGGCAAACATCCATGGCAAACCTCGCGGCGGGTGCCCCGATCATACCCGGGATTCGCGACCGATCGACCGCGACGACGCGGCGGCGGCCCGGACGGCCGCTGGTTGGCGCGGCAATTGCAGCCTCCATGCTGACGTTTTCCGCCCGCCCCTCCGCATCACGCCCCCGGAATCCCCTGCCCGTGGTCAATGACGACCTCCTGCGGCGCGACGTCCGTCTCCTCGACGGCAAACTCGACGCGGTGATCGTGGATCACGCCGGCCCCGCGGCGTCCGCCCTCGTCGCCGACATTCGGCGGCTGGCCCGCGACCGGCGGCTCGGGACGCACGAGGCCGAGCCGGCCCTCGCGGAGAAGATCGCCGGGCTCGACGTGGCCCAGGCCCGGATCGTCGCCCGCGCCCTCTCGATCTTCTTTGATCTGGCCAACATCGCCGAAGACCGGCAGCGGGTGCGGGTGCTCCGCGAGCGGGAGCGGCTCCGCCACCCGCAGCCGCTGGGCGAATCGCTGACCGCGGCGATCCAGGATCTGGCGGCCGCCGGCCTCTCGGCGGAGGAGGTGCAGCGCGGGCTCGACCGCCTCGCCATCGAGCTGGTCTTCACCGCGCATCCCAGCGAGGCCAAACGGCGCAGCATCCGCGCCAAGCTCCGGCGGATGC
>CAZONY010000423.1:0-2431 GCA_964581215.1 uncultured Chitinophagaceae bacterium
CAGGGCGGCGATCCAGGAGGCGGGCCGCCTCTGGTCGCGGCGCAGGCAGCCGGCAAGCGCCCGCATGCCGGCCTGGGGATCGGCCATGTGGTGGAGGACGCCGGTGGAGACCACGAGGTCGAAGTCGCGGTCGAGCGAGCCCGCGTCCTCGATCGGCAGCTGGTGCAGTTCGAGGTTTCGGAGAGCGTGTTTTTCCTTCAGGAATCGGTGGTGATCGAGCGACGGGCCGCTGACGTCGATCGCCACGACCCGCGCGCCGGGGTTCGTATGGGCGAAGACTGCCGCCTGGTTGGTGCCACAGCCGGCGATGAGGATGTCGAGGTCGGGCTTGGAGCCGCGGTCCGGCCAGAACATGCGATGGGCATGGGACGGATCGAACCACTGCCAGTTGCCGGCGAGCCAGGCGGGGAGATCCTGGATCGGCTCGGGGTACATCCATTTGGAGTACTGGCCGGAAACGATGTCGGTGAGCGGATTCGAGGACATGTCGGAGTGTCTTCTGGCGGAAAGAAAGGCAATCGTACGGCCAGCCCTTCAAACTGTCATCGGTTTTCAAACTGGAGCAGGCAGGCCGCGCAGAAAACTGCGCCTGACGGGTGCATCGACCATCGACTCCGGCCCCCGCTGCTGGGCGATCCACAGCCATCTTTGTCGGCGTTCGTTCCGCACGGTTTGCAAGAGGCGTGACGCCTTGCCGGCAATTTGTTGCGGGCGACGGTGATCAAGGCTAGTCTCGACGCATCGAGTGCGGATGGCCCTCACTCTCGGCCTTTTCGGTCAAGTCGTCGAGGAATCCATGCGCAGCATGCGTCGCCGTTCGGTGCTCCGGTTTCAGTCGCTCGTCCGGGCGGTGTTTTCCCGTCGGCGACAGGCCACACGGGCGTCGCGCGGCCGCGGCACCGGCTGGCTGGTTCGGTCTCATCGACGCCTCCGGCCGCCGGCCCGCGCGGTCGGCTTCGACGCGTTGGAGAGCCGGGCGATGCTGGCAGCCGACGACATCATCGTCGGCCTGGTCAACAACTCCGTCGTCCTCGCGCTTGATGCCGAAGGAGTGGTGATCACCGACCTCCACACATCCTACAACGCCGCGGCCGGTGCGCTGACGATCACGGTCGCCCGCGCCGCGGGAGCCATCACGCCGGCCACGCCGAGCCTGCCCGGCATCACGATCGATTCGGCGAACGACCTGATCACCGTGAACCTGAAGGTCCTGAAGGCGTTCAACGGGCTGAAGGTGACGGGCGATTCGGGGCGTGACGTCGTCCGGATCGGCGCGGGCGGCGTGAACCTCGCGTCCGTGACCCGCGGGGCGAAGAACCAGGCCTTCAGTATCGACACGGGCGCCGGCGGCACCGACGAGATCGTCATCGAGAACGCCGTGTCGGCCAAGGGCAACGGCGGCGTGTCGCTCACGACGCTCGGTGGGGGTGCCGATCACGGCATCCGGCTCTCGGCGGGCATCACGACGCCCAAGGGCCCGCAGTCGTTCGCCGGCGCGGTGGCGCTCGAGAGCGACGTCACGCTCAAGTCCGGCGGTGCGATCGCCATGCTTGCGACGGTGGATGGCGAGCGGCGGCTGACGCTCTCCGCCAGCGGGGCGGTGACGCTCGCGCAGAACGTGGGCGGCGCACGGCCGCTGCGGGGCCTCACGCTGGCGGCGGCGAAGAGCGTGGCGGTGCAGGGCGGCCTCACCCTCGCGAATGGCCCGACCATCGTGGTGGAGACGACGCCGACCAACGGCCTGGAAATCGGCAGGAACGTCAATAATGTCGTGTTTGCGGGCTCGCAGCCGAGCACGATCGCCGGCTTCAGCGGCAACGGAATCCTGTTCGTCGGCGGCTCCAAGAACTCGCGGATCACGAACGTCACGAGCATCGGCAACGGGACGGGGTTGCGGGTGGGGTCGGGCTATTACGACCGGACATCGATTTCGGGCAACAGGTTTCACGAGAACCGCGGCAATGGAGTCGCCCTCGACGCAGCCAAGCATCTCGCTCTCGGCAAAGCGTCCGCCGGCAACTCCATCATCTTCAACGCGGGCCATGGCGTGACGGCGCACGGCCTTTCGTGTCTGACGGTCGTGCAGGGCAACCAGATCGCCAATAACGCGTTGGGGAACATCCGCGACCTGGTGCTGCGTGGCTCCACTGGTGCGATCTCTTCCGCAGTCGGCGCGAAGGTGAAGTTGGACCCGCTCGGGCTGTCGGCTCTGAAGGCGCAGCAGTCGGGGCTTTATGGGTTTACGACGGCGATCGGGGCCAACGGCGTCGCGCTCGGCTCGACGGGAGAACTGAACACGAAGCGCGGCCTGCTCGACATGGATGCCACGGTGAACGACGGTCTGATCGTGTCATCGAGCGTCGTCGCCTCGGCGGTGCAGTCGACGGAGTTCCGCCAGACGGCCGGAGTGACGTATGTCAACGCGGAGATG
>CAZONY010000424.1:0-2430 GCA_964581215.1 uncultured Chitinophagaceae bacterium
CTGCAGCAGCTCGATCACCCGCAGAGCGTTGGCCGAGTCGAGGGCGCCGGTCGGCTCATCGGCCAGCACGATCGCCGGGTCGGTGACGAGGGCCCGGGCGATCGCCACCCGCTGCTGCTCGCCGCCGGAGAGCGCGTCGGGCCGGTGTCCGGCGCGGGGGGCCATCCCCACGGCCTCGAGCGCGGCCCGCGCCGCCTCGTCGCAGGCCCGCTGCGGCACGCCGTCGAGCACCAGCGGCAGGGCGACGTTTTCCGCGAGCGACAGTTCGGGGAGCAGGTTGTAGCGCTGGAACACGAACCCGATCCGTCGCCGCCGGACGATGGCCAGCGCGTCGTCGTCGAGCCCGGCCAGATCGACGCCCTCCAGCATCACGCGGCCCGATGACGGCCGCGTGATGCCGCCGAGCATGTGAAGGAGGGTGCTTTTTCCGGAACCGCTCGCCCCCGTGATCGCGACGAACTCGCCGCGCTCCACGGCCAGGTCGATGTCGCGAACGGCGGCGACGGGTGCCGCGGACGCCCCGACCGAGGAGAACGTTTTGGAGAGCTGCTCGGCACGGAGGACTGGCACGGCGACACGGTCTCCGGAGGAATCACCGGAACCGTACTCTACCTGCCGATGACCTCGAGGGGCAGGGTGGCCGCGGCGGTGCAGTGGCCCACCGTGTCGGTGACCGCCAGATCGAGGCGACACGGGCCCGCGGGCGTGTCAGCCGGAATCCGTAGCAGATAGCGGGCGAAATAGTCGCGCCGTAACGCCGGGCAGGTTTCTTCGACCGGCTCGAAATGCCACTGGTGCAGGAGACGGCCGTCGGCGGCCATGAGCTGGAGCGTGGTGTCGATCCGCGTGGTATGACCGGCGGCCGACGGCTCCGCGGAGAGATGCTCGAGTTCGAAGTAGACGATCAGCTCCTGGCCGGACGCGAACCGGCTCTCGGAAAAGCGATCGACATCCCCCCAGCCCCGCACCCGCGACGCGAGGCAGGCATTGGCGACGGCCAGACCCGGGGCCGGCGTGGACGGTTCGGCCGCCGGCGGCGCGACCGGCGCGGGGAGGGCGGCCGTGGCGACGCGAACCTGGATGGTGGGCTGGGGATCGGGAGCCACGCCCGCGGACGTGGGTTCAGCCGGTGCCTGGGGCTCGGGGGCTGCCGGAGGCGGCTCGACGGCCGTGGTGTCAACCGGCCGCAACACCGTGCGCTTGGGGCGCGGAGTCGATTCGATCGACGCGACGAAGGCATCGATGATTACCGGCCAGTCGGGGCGAGGGACGTCTTCCAGGGCCGATTCGAGGGCTTCCTGCGTGGCGGGATCGAGACGTCCCGAATCGTCCAGACGCCGGATGGCCTTCTCGAGAGCCTCGTCGGCGATCGTGGCGGCGTCGGCCTTCATGTCGGAGGGTTCTGGCTCCGGCTCGATGCCTATGCCGCTGCCCGCATCTGCATCGCCGGCATAGACGGCTTCGACAGCCGCGTCGTCCGGCTCCGCGAGCATGTCCTGCAGATCCTGCAGGCCGCCCGAGCCGAGCAGGGCCGTGCATCCGGCCTGGACGACCACCAGCATCATTCCCGCCATGGCGCAGACCAGCATCGGCACACGAGGGCCACCGACCCGCTCGCATCCAGGGTGCGGTGCGGCGGCGGGCAGGCACACGGAGATGTCGGGAGAGGCAGTCATTGGCGGGCGGGAAAGTACGGGGAGTGTCCACGGCGAGACAACCCCAGCCCGGTTCCGAAGCGGATTTTTCCCGGCGCACCATCGTCGGTTGGGGCGTCGGTTTGGCGAACCTGGGAAGAGCCGGCTAAACTCCTCACGTTTTCCTGGCCTGCGAGCCCCCTCGCAAGGAGGTCACCGTTACCGCCCCCGACGCCATTCCCCCCGGTTGGACGCACCGCCACCTGCTCGATTTGGAGCGGTTGACCACCGAGGAGGTGAGGCTGCTGCTCGACACGGCGGCTCTCTTCAAGGAGGCGACCGGCAACTGCCGGCAGAAACTCTCCGTGCTTGCCGGCCGCACGGTCGTGAACCTGTTCTTCGAGAACTCGACCCGCACGCGGACTAGCTTCTCGCTTGCCGCCCGCCGGCTCGGCGCCGACGTGATCGACTTCTCGGCCTCGACGAGCAGCCTCTCCAAGGGAGAGTCGTTCATCGACACCGCCCGCAACCTGGAGGCGATGGGAATCGATGCCGTGGTCGTGCGGCACAGCACGCCGGGCACCCCGCACCTTCTCGCCCAGCACCTTCGCGTGGGCGTGATCAACGCGGGGGACGGTCCGCACGAACATCCCACGCAGGGCCTGCTCGACATCTTCTCCATCCGGGAGCGGCTGGGCGACCTGAAGGGCGTGACGGTGGGCCTGGTGGGCGCCATCGCCCCCAGCCGTACCGCGCGGTCGAACCTCTGGGGGCTGACGAAGCTCGGCGCGAAGGT
>CAZONY010000425.1:0-2425 GCA_964581215.1 uncultured Chitinophagaceae bacterium
TCGGCAGCCCCACCTGGTTCATCGCGCCGTAGCCCGAGCAGTTGCCGCTGGGCTTCCGGCCGCCGTGACCCCACGTGCCGTAGGTGCTTTGGGCCTGCACCGCGTCCATCGTGGTGCGCTCGAGTGCCGGGAGCATTTCCTTGTCGCCGGTGGCCAGGACGTACTCGGCGAGGAACAGGTTCGCATAGGAATGGTTCCAGCCGTGGAAGTGCTGCCCGCCCTTCATCGACGCCGCCAGCTTCCGGGCGTATTCAGCCAGCAAGGGCCGATGCTCCTCCTTGCCATTGGCGAGGAGCGCCAGCATGTTGAGGATGCCCGCCAAGCCGTCGCCGCTCTTGAGTCCCCCTGCGGCGATCCGCTCGCAGCCCCGCTCGAAGATCGCCCGCGACTTCGGGCAGTCGTACGGGGCCGTGTCCCCATACGATCCCAGCACCTGCAACTTCAGTTCTCCATGCGCGGTGTCGCCCGCCCGCCAGCGGGCCAGCCGCAGCACGCCGCCCCCCTGCTCGGTCTCGGCGGCCGTGATCGCGTCGGCCAACTGGATGCGGGGATCGCCGTCGAAGGGCTTTCCTGCGGCACCGAGGATCACGTCGCCGACGGCGAGGATCCCGTCCGCGGGCGATCCCGAGTCCACCGCCGTCACGAGAATCTGGCGGGCGTGGGTGGTGCGGCCCTCGTGATAGAACATCCAGCCCCGCAGGCCGGTGGGCCCCAGCAGCCAGTCGTGGCTCTTGTCCCTCTCGCCCCCGGCGGTGAGGTCCGGTGGCGTGGGAACGTTCCCGGCCGCCGCGGCGATGGCGCACGACACCATGCTGACCGCGGCCAGCGCGATCAACGAAAAGACACGATCGTTGTCGAAGTGTCTCGAGTTGGTCATTGCTTGGCGCGCTGGAGCACGATGAGCGGTGACTTCCAGCCGACCGGGTTCTTGTCGCTGAAGCCGCCGGACTCGACAAAGAGGTGGTCGCCCTTCACCGTCATCTTCAGGGCCGAGAGCGGCCGGTGGACTTCCGACTGGAGGTCGAGCAGCGTGTCGCCCGTCCAGAGCCGCAGCGGCACGTCCGTCGTGCCGTCGGGCTTGAACGTCAGCGACTTGAACGGCGATTGGTTCGCATTCACCGGCTTGGCCGGATCGAAGCTCTCGATGGCCGGCACCACGGCCACCGCAGTCCACGTGCCCAGCACGGCCGGGTTGGGGGCCACCGTGCCGTCCCACTTGTACTTCCCGGCCTCGGGGTCTTCCGCGTTGCGGTTCGGGTCCTGCTTGGCCTGCCAGTCGGCCGACTGCATCGCCGCCTGCGTCGCCCACTGCCGCAGCATCGCGGCGTCGAAGGACGGCATCTTCATCTCCTCGAACCAGATGTTGATGTTGTTCGGCTTGTCCTTGCGGGCACTCAGGAAGGCGATGGCCGCGACCTCGACCGTGCCGCCGTTCTTGAAGACGTCGAACCAGTCGGTGGTGACGAACGCCCCCTTGGGCAGGCCGCCCGAATTGCGGCCGAACGGCCCCTTCACCTCCACCATCTTGCGGCCGTTGACGTAGACGTCGAAGCCGTCGCCGGTGCCAACGTGCGAGCGGCCGCCGACCACGAGGCGATACCGGTGCCCCGGCTTCATGGGCGGCAACTCGAAGGTGCGGCGCATCAGGAGCACTTCCTTGTCCCAGAACGTGCCGGGGGCGTCGCCGCACGCGCAGGGCGAGCCCTGGCAGCGACCGGCCTCGAACTTCCCGTTCACGTTGACAAAAGGCCCGAGCCCCTTCTTCCAGCCGGCCTTCGCGGCGTCGAAGCCAGGAGCAAACCAGTCGGCCATGCCCTCGGGCACGGTCACGGGCCGGTACCGGGGGGGCGCGCCGTCCCATAACTTCTGCTCCGGCGGATCGAACGTGACATACATCCACTCGCCTGCGAGCCGGTCGGGGCCGAACGTGTGCCAGCCGTAGTCGGTCGTGTCACCGGCGCGACGATAGAGGTCGGCCAACTGATCCATCGCGTCCACCCGGCCGCCCGGATGGGCGACGCCCTTCACCTCCGCCGCCGCCAGGGCCTGCAGCGTCTTCCAGTTCTTGCCCACGTGCTCGGGCACGAGGCTCGCGAGGATCGTCGGCCCGATGACCTTCTGCGTCGCGGGGCCGAGCTTCTCCGGCGGGGCCGTGAGGAAAAGCTCTCGGTGCGGCAAGGCCTCCTCGGGGAACCGCCGCTTCGCCAGCTCATACAGGACGTCGAGCCCGCCGTCCGTCGAGGCAAGGTTGGTCGCGAGCGCCGTCTCCAGGAATGCCACGGGGCTGTTGCCGGCCACGCGGTTCGACAGATTCAGGCCGCCCGGCGCGGACAGCGTCTTCGGAAACTCCGCATAGGCCTGCCCGAGCACCTGCGAGGCCAGCGCCCGCACCTCCGGTTTGGCACCGTTGAGCTTGGCGGTGATG
>CAZONY010000426.1:0-2410 GCA_964581215.1 uncultured Chitinophagaceae bacterium
CGGTGCCAGAGCCGGTTGACGAGGTTGCGCGAGAGCCAGCCGTTCTCGGGCTTCGTCATGATCGCGGCCAGTTGCTCCAGCCGCTGCTTCGGCGGCGCGGCGGGGTCGATCTGCCCCAGGTCGGCGAACAGCCAGGCCGGCGTGGCCTGCACGCCGGTCGCCTTGTCGCAGCGGTGCAGCTCCAGCGGCTCCTTCGCGTAGATCGCCGCCAGGTCGTAGGTTTCCTTGAGCTTCCAGCGATCGACGAAGGAATCGTGGCAGCTCGCGCATTTGAGATTGATGCCGAGAAACGTCTGGCCCACGTTCTGGGCGAACTGGATCGGCACGGTCTGGCTGGCGTTGACCGTGCCCCGCCAGACGATGCCGTCGATGAACCCGCGCGACTCGTCAGTCGGCGCGATCAACTCCCGCACGAACTGGTCGAAGGGCACGTTCTCCACCAGCGACCGATGGAGCCACCCCGTGATCTGCTTCCGGCCCCCCGTGATAAAGCCGGTGCCCGTGTAGTCGTTGCGCAGCAGGTCGCTCCAGAACGTCATCCAGTGCTCGGCGTAGGGGATCGCGTCGTCGAGCAGCTCGCGGACGAGCCGGGCTCGCTTCGCCGGATCGGCGTCGGCCACGAACGCCTCCACCCGCGCGGGATCGGGCAGCAGGCCGACCAGATCGAGGCTCGCGCGGCGGATGAACGTGCGGTCGTCGGCCCGCTCCGGCCGCTCGATGCCCCGCTCCTTCCAATACGTGTCCACGATCCGATCCACGGGGTTCGTGCGGCCGCCCTCGGCCGGCGGCAGCTGCACCTCCCGCAGCCGCAGCGGCGGCTCCCAGGACGTCCGCTGGAACGCGAAGCCCGCTTCCCACGGCGCCTGCTCGTCGATCCACCGCTTCAGGATCGCCACCGCCTCGGCCGGCAGCGGGTCGCCCTCGCTCGGCATCCGGTAGTCGGGGTCGTCGCTCACGATCCTCGCGATGATCTCGCTCGCGGCGGCCTTGCCGGCGACCAGCCCCGGCGTGCCCGAGTCGCCCCCGGCGAGCAGATCTTCGCGGGTGTTCATGGAGAAGCCACCCTGCCGGGCGTCGCCCGTGTGGCACTCGCCGCAGTGCTTCTTGAGCAGCGGCACGACCTCGTGGACGAAGTCCACTCCCCACGCCGGCGCGCCGGCGCCGGCCATGCATGCCGCCGCGATGAGAATCACCAAGCCACGCATCATGGCCTCGTCAACGACCTCACCTGCGCGTCGGAGAGCGGTCGGTTCCAGATCTTCACGTCGTCGATCACGCCGTCCATGAACTCGTCGTTCGCCGAGCAGCCGATCCGCAGCGTCTGATCCGGCTTCATGAGCCGCGGGGTGCCCTCGTAGGGGATCGTCTTCTTGCGGTCGCCGTCCAGGTACAGGCGGCATTCCTTGGCGGCGTCGTCCACGACATAGGTCACGAGGTACCAGCGGCCGACCTTGAGCCGGCCTCCCTGGCCGTCCGTCCCCACGTCACCCGCCCCGAAGTTCACCGCCGTCTGGATCCAGTCGTCACCGGTGCCGAGGTCGCCGTGGACCTGATCGGCATTGACCTTCACGTCGAACGTGTTCTCGCCGCCGTGCCTCGTGCCGAGGATGCCGGAATAGGCAGGCGGCTCGGTGAGCCAGATCCAGGCCGACACGGTGAACGAGGGGATGTCGAAGTCGCCGTGGTAGGGCACCTCGACGTGGTGCCCATCGTCGCGCACGAAGAGCCTGGCCTGGCCGACAACTCCCTGGGCATGCGGCCTGGCACCGTGCACGGTGCCGTGGTGGCCGCCGATCGCGTCGCGGGCCTCGGCGCCGCCCGGCTCGTCGAGCGTCCAGTGGGCGATCGGTGCAGGCGCGGGGGCGACTGGCCCGGTGCCGGCCGCGGCCGCAGGCGGCGGCGTTGCGAGCGGCTTCCTGACCTTCTTGAACCGGGCGTCCCGCGGATTGCCGCGGGAGAGCACGTAGGCCACGAGGTCGAGCACCTCCGCCTCGTTCAATTGATCGAGCAGGCCCTGCGGCATGAGCGACGTCGGGGAGGCCGTGATCTCCTCGATGTCGGACCGCGCGAGTTCGACGAACTTCGTGGCATCCTCCGGGTCGGTGACCACGACGATCTTTTCCGGCGACTCGCTCACGATCCGGCCAGTCACCACGCGGCCGTCGGTGGTCTGGACGACGCTCGCCTTGTACTGATCCGACACCACCTTGCTCGGCAGGACGATCGCCTCGACGAGATCCTTCACCTGAAAGCGGCCGGCCGCCTGCGTGAGGTCCGGGCCGGTCGCCCCCCCCTCCTCGCCGAAGCGGTGGCAGACCACGCAGCGGGCCGCGGCGAATGCCCGCTTGCCGTGCTCGAAGTTGCGGCCGGAGGCGAGCTCCGCGTCGGCCTTCGCCATGACATCGTCAAC
>CAZONY010000427.1:0-2409 GCA_964581215.1 uncultured Chitinophagaceae bacterium
TGACCCGTCCGGAGCGGTCGAGATCGATCTTCACCTCCGGCATGACCAGTTCCAGCGATCCGCGGGCCGTGCGCCGGTCGCGAAGGATTCTCGCCAGATCGCGCATCCTTCCGAGGAGCGACCGCACCGCCTCCGACATCTCGACCGACGCGGTCGCGGGGTCGGCGAGGAACACGTCGACCTCCTCATAGGTGAAGCGACGGCAACTCCTGATGGCCGAACGCTCGACCGAGGCGGCGACGGGGATCCCCTCCGGCGAGAACTCGATCCAGCAGGTCCGCGCGAACCGCACGCGTCCCGGCTGGAGGCTGGCCAGGTTGTTGGACACGATCTCCGGGAGCATGGGGATGACGCGGTCGGGCAGGTAGACGCTCGTGCCGCGGCTGCGGGCCTCCTGGTCGAGCGGCGATCCCTCGCGGACGAAGTGGCAGACGTCGGCGATGTGCACCCCCAGCAGCCAGTGGCCCCGGTCGATCCGCTCGAGCGAGATGGCGTCGTCGAAGTCCCGCGCATCGACCGGATCGATCGTGATCACGGTCGATCCGGTGAGATCGCGGCGGTCGGGCGGCACCTCCTCCGTGAACCGCGCCGCCTGCCGGCGGGCGTCCTCGAGGACGGATTCGGGAAACGGTCCCGGCAGGCCGAACTCGCGGATTACGGTGAGCGTGTCGATGCCCGGATCGCCGGCCGCACCGAGCACCTCCACGACGACCCCCTCGCCGTCGCGGCCCACACGGGGAAAGCGGACCATCTCCACGACGACCTTGTCGTTTTCCCGCACGCCCTTCGCGCCGGGATCACCCACCGAGACGGGCCGCGCGAAGGCCGTGCCGTCGATCCGCACCCACCCCGCGTTGGCCGCCTCGAAATAGCGGCCCACGAACCGGGTGGTTCGCCGGGACACCACCTCGACGATCTCTCCCGCCGGGCCCGGTCGGCGCACGTCGCGGGCCGGCGAGAGCCGCACCTTCACGGTGTCGCCGGAGGCGGCGTCGAGGGATGCATGGGCGGCGACGTGGATGTCGGCCGAGCGGTCGCCGACGGCCGCTCCTTCCGGCCGCACGAATCCATAGCCGCCCGCCGCCCGCTTGAACACGCCGACGACGACATGATCCCGGGATCGCTGCCCGTTGGGCTTGGGTCGCTGACGGGTCATGGCGGCTCCGTGGTCAGCGATCGCGTCCCCGGAAGAACTTGCGGCCCAGGTTGGCGTGGTATTGCGTCCAGCCGCCGTCGAGCGCGGCCTCGTTCTGCAGCAGCTGGTTCGTGGCCGCGATCCGGGCGTCGAGCTGGTCGATGTGGTGCAGGGCCACGGCTTCGAGCGTCATGGGAAGCTTGGGAGCACCAAACTCGTACTCGCCGTGATGGCTGGCGACCATGTGCTTGACCCGCACGGCCGTCTCGACGTCGAAGGGGAGGCCCGTGCGGTGTTCGACGGCCCGGATCTTCTCCTCGACGATTTCCAGGCCCAGCAGCACGTGGCCGAGCAGCTGGCCGGCATCGGTGTAGGAGAAGCCCCGCTCGCTCTCCAGCTCCACGGTCTTGCCGATGTCGTGGAAGAGCACGCCGACGAGGAGCAGGTCGCGGTCGAGCGTCGGGTAGAGCGGCGCGACGCGGTCGGCGATCCGCAGCAGGGAAACGACGTGCTCCAGCAGGCCCCCGGCATAGGCATGGTGCTGTTTGACCCCGGCCGGGCTGCGGGCCAGGGCCGTCATCAACTCCTCGTCGGCCAGCGTCTCTGCGACCAGTTCTCGGAGGCCGGCATGGCGAACCGTTTCCAGGATGGCCGCCAACTCGGTGCGAAGGGAGGTGATGTCGGTCGCCGCGAGGACGCGAAACTCCGCTTCGTCGATCGTCCGCGGATCGGCCCTGCCGATCGCCGTGACGATGATCTGGAGGTTGCCGGAGTAGACCTGCGTGCTGCCCTCGACGTGCACGTAATCGCCGTCGTCGAAGGACTCGAACTGGAAGTCGGAGGCGTTCCACATCCGACCGGTGATCGAGCCGGTGCGGTCGGCCAGTTCCACCTGGAGGTAGAGTTGGCCGTTGCGGTTCGGCCGCAGTTGCTTGCGGGTCGCCAGGAACACCTGGTCGATCGGCCCCTGGGCCGGGAGTTCGGTGACGAATTTCCGACCCGTGGCCCGGGCCGGAAAGGGGGCCATCGCGGGCCGCGGCGCCGAGCCATCGCGTCGAGGGGATGAGGCGGTCGACATCGTGGAGATGGAGTGTATGGCGGCGTCCCCACGACTCACAAGCCAGCGACTACAATCCCGCCTTCGTCAGTGTCCCGCCATCGCTTTCCGAGTCGCAGGAGCCTCCGATGCCCGCCACCGCCATCTCTCCGACCCGTGCCGAGGACTATCCGGAGTGGTACCAGCAGGTGGTTCGGGCGGCAGACCTGGCCGAGCA
>CAZONY010000428.1:0-2408 GCA_964581215.1 uncultured Chitinophagaceae bacterium
GAGCAGTATGGCCATTGGCGGCCGCCCACCATGGGCTGACGCTGCGGGACGGTGCACCGCCATGGCCGCTGCGAGTTGGCACGAGGCCGCGCAAAAAACCAGTCGACAGGGGGCCATGGCTGGCCCTGCCGGCGTGAACGCGGCAGGACGCCGCGCAAAAACAGGCCGCACCGGCCATGGATGGCCGGGCACCGCTCGACTGTCCGCCTGAAGGGCGGGCCATAAAGGCAGCAAGCCCGGGCCATGGATGGCCGGGCTTGCCTGAAATGGCGGGGGCAGGATTCGAACCTGCGACCTCGAGGTTATGAGCCTCGCGAGCTACCGGGCTGCTCCACCCCGCGACGGTGGCTTTCCGCGATGTCGAGGAAAGTGGTGATTTTCGCCGCAACAACCGATCGAAACGACGTATCGGTTGAATGCGACTCCAGCGATAATACGTCAGACGGCTGTCAAAATGAAGCCCCGTCTGCAACTCCCGGCATTTCCGATGCCTTCCATACGCCCGCCATCCGAGTCGATCGCGTGGTCGGGCCCGACGCCAGTCGGGCCTGCGGCGGCCGGCCCGACATCCGGCCCGGAGCGGTTTGCGGCTGCCGGACCCCGCGGATGGCTGGAGCGGAGCCCGCCCTTCACGCTCAGCCTCACGCTGCACGTCGTCGGGCTGCTCGTGCTGGCTTTGATCGTGATCCGGCAGCCCCGCCAGCAGCGGACCCGCCTCGAACTCGTCTTCGGGCCCGGTGCCGGGCTCGGGCAGCCTGCCGAGGGCGTGGCGATCCAGCCGGCGAACGAAGCGGACGATGAATCGGAATCGCCTGCGACCAACTCCGAGGAGCCGGCAGACGGGCCCCCATCGCAAACGGGCACAACCGAGATGCCGGAGGATGCGGCGAACACGAGCGCCGAGGCGCCCACGGAAGGATCGCAATCACCGGCGACGGTGGCTACGGAATCGGTGGCGGCCACTGGACCGGCCGCCGTGCGGCTGACGGTCTCCGGCCGGTCGGCCGACCGCCGCGATGCGTTGGTCGCGGAGGGGGGCGGCGGTGAAGATACGGAAGCGGCCGTGGGCCTCGCGCTTGAGTGGCTCGTCCGCAACCAGGAGAAGACCGGACTGTGGAGCCTGCGGGGCCCCTATGCCGACGGCAGCCGGCAGGAGAACCGGCTTGCGGCCACGGCCATGGCGCTGCTCGCGCTCCAGGGAGCGGGGCACACGACGGACGCTGGTTCGCACGCCGATGCGGTGCGGCGGGCCTGGAAGGCGCTGCTCGCGCGACAGCTGCCCGACGGCACGTTCGACGTCGGCACGATCCCGGAGCAGCATGCGATGTATGCCCATGCCCAGGTCACGATCGCCCTCTGCGAGGCGCTGGCCATGACGAAAGACCCCGCGTTCGAAAAACCGGCGGCGAAGGCCGTCTCCTACGCGGTCGCGGCCCAGATGCCCGACGGCGGCTGGCGGTATCATCCACCCGATCCCGCCCCCTCGTCGGCCTTGACCAACAAGGGAGACATGTCCGTGACGGGATGGTTCGTCATGGCGCTCAAGAGCAGCGAAATGGCGGGGCTCGAGATTCCGCAGACCGTCTCCACGCGGCTCACGGATTTCCTCGACGCCAGTTTCGTGTCCGACGCGAAGGGCTATGACTATCAGATCCAGCCCCAGCAGCGGTTCTTCAAGGAGCGGCCGGCGATGACGGCGGAAGCGTTGCTCGCACGGCTTTATCTGGGCTGGCCGGCGGACGACGTGCGCATTCAGGCCGGCATCGATCTGCTCTTTCATGTGTTGCCGTTCGAAGATTGCCCGCTGGATCAGCGGATCGGCGTGGAACGATGCACCGGACGGTGGGGTCCGCAGGGGATCGATGCCTTTTCTGCCGACGGTGCCGATACGCCACGGCTGAACAAGCATCCGGAAGTCTACGCCTGGTATTACACGACGCAGGTCTGTCGCCACGTGCAGGGCGAGCCGTGGAGACGCTGGAATCAATGGATGCGGGCGACGCTTCCGCCGAACCAGGCCGCTACCGGAAAAGAGCGGGGGAGCTGGAGCCCGGCCTGGGATCAGTGGGGCCAGCATGGCGGCCGGCTCTTCATGACGTGTCTTTGCACGTGCATGCTCGAAGCCTACTACCGACACGTGCCGCTGCACGGGCAGCCCTGAAAGGTGTGCGGCCCCGAGTTGGCGGCCCACCCGGCGCGGCGATAGGATCGTGCGGTCTGGACGATAATCCGAGCAGGAGCATCCCATGGACGAGTCGCGACGCGGTTTTCTCACGACGTGCACCGCCGGCCTCGCCGCCGCGACGGTTCCCTATTTCTTCTCGACGCCCCGCACCCTGGCGGATGAAACGCGGGCCAAGAACGACCGCCTCGCCCTGGGGCTGATCGGCTCGGGCAGCATCGCCAAC
>CAZONY010000429.1:0-2404 GCA_964581215.1 uncultured Chitinophagaceae bacterium
ACGAAGAGATCGAGCAGCTGTCGGATCTCGGCGATCGGCAGCGCCGCCTGGGCCTCGCGACCCTCGTTGATCGTGGTCCGCAGCCCCATGCTCGTCAGTTCCGGCGGCAGACCCGGCAGCGAGGCCGTCTCCAGCAGGATCGCCGTCACCTCCCGCTGGGCGAACGGCAACGGCGCGGGGTGACCATGCGAACCGGCGGCGGATTCCCGGCGATCGGTGATCGGTGGCCGGCGGCTCCTGGGCCGGCGCCCCGTCCGCCAGCGGCTTCGCATGCCCGTCCTGCAAATAAAAACCTTCCATGTTCACGAACACACCGCGGTCGATCGGGGTGTCGGTGCGGGCCAGGATGCCGCGGACGACGAAGGGATCGTGCACCGCCCCGTCGTCGGCCCCATGGGTCGGGGCGAACGGGTCGCCGACCTTCAGGCCGAGCGCCCGGGCCGCCACGGCCCCGATCACACCGCCGAAGAAGTCGTCGTCCGTGAAGTTCGTGCCGGCCGAGAAGCGATAGGGCTCACCGTCGCCCCGCCGGAGGCGGTCGAAAAAGGCGGCATTGGTGCCGACCACCCGGTGGCTCCGGTAATAGTCTCCCATGCAGATCGGCACGGCGGTGGCCGTGCTGGCGGCGAACGTTCCGTCGGTGCCGTCGGGCCGCTCGGCCGCCGGCAGGAACTCCTGATAGAACCCCCAGGAGATGTTCTCGATCGGCTTGCTGATGAAGTAGACGCTGTTGAGCACCAGCTGCAGCGGGCTCCCCTTCGCCCCGACGATCATGTTGTAGCCCAGGCCGGAGCCCGACTCGAAGGCCTGCTTGACGATGCCGCCAGTGACGAGCGTGGCCACGACGAGCGCCACGCCGAGCGCCAGCGACAGGGCCGTCAGGCCGCTGGTGAGCGACCGCTGCCGGATGTTCCGCCAGGCGATGCCCAACAGCGTCATGCCGGCGCCCCCGTCCGTGCCGCACGGTTGAACTCCTCGAGCCGCAGCCGCCGGGGAAACTGCCCCGCCACCTCGGGGGCATGCGTGACGATCAGCAGCGCAACGTCGTGCTCCGCACAGGTGTTCTTGAGCAGGTCGATCACCTGCCGCTGGTGGGCCGGATCGATGCTGGCCGTCGGCTCGTCGGCGAGGATCACCCGCGGCCGGTTGGCCAGCGCCCGGGCCACTGCCACCCGCTGCTGCTGGCCGATCGAGAGTTCGGCCGGCTTGTGGTGCAGCCGGTCGGCGAGCCCCACCGCCGCCAGCAGGTCGGTCGCCCGCCACCGGTCGGGCTTGCCGGACCCGAACGACATCGCCACGAGCACGTTCTCCAGGGCGGTGAACCCCGGCAGGAGGTTGAACTGCTGGAAGACGAGGCCGAGCCTGTCGGCCCGCACCCGATCCCGACGCGCCTCCGGCAGCCGCGTCAGGTCGATGCCGTCGATGACGACGCTGCCGGCATCGGGCCGCATGATCCCGGAGATCACGTGCAGCAGCGTGGACTTCCCCGAGCCGCTCTGCCCCTCGAGCGCGCACTGCTCGCCGGCGGCCATCGTGAAGGAATCGATGTCGAGCACGGGCACCGCGCCGCCGCCGCCCGGGAGGGCGAAGGCCTTGCGCACGTTCCGCAGTTCGATGACGGAGTCAGGCATATCGCCCTCAGGATAGTCAAAACGGCCGGAATCGGCGGACCGATTGAGCGGGCCGCGCGGCGCGATGTATATTCCGTCGCCCGCCGGGGGCCGGCCGCCCGCAGCGTCGCGGCGCCGTCCGGCCTTTCCCCGTCCCGCCCCAGGAGATTTCCCCTTGTCCATCCGCGTCGGCATCAACGGTTTCGGCCGCATCGGCCGCCTCACTTTCCGCGCCATCTATGAGAAGTACGGTCTCGACGGGGACGTGCAGGTGGTGGCCCTCAACGATCTCACCGACGCCAAGACCAACGCCCATCTGCTCGAATTCGATTCCAACTACGGTCCCTTCAAGGGCACGGTGGGCTACGAGGGCAACGACATCATCGTCGATGGCAGGCGGATCAAGGTCTTCGCCGAGAAGGAGCCGGGGGCGATCCCGTGGGGCACGCAGGACGTGCAGATCGTGGTGGAGAGCACCGGCTTTTTCACCGACGCCACCAAGGCCGTCGCCCACAAGCGCGACAGCGTGAAGAAGGTGGTGATCTCCGCCCCGGCGAAGAACGAGGATCTCACGATCGTGCTGGGCGTGAACAACGAGATGTACGATCCCAAGAAGCATCACGTGATCTCCAACGCGTCCTGCACGACCAATGGTCTGGCGCCGGTGGCGAAGGTGCTCCACGAGACCTGGGGCATCGACCGCGGCCTCCTCACCACCGTCCACGCCTACACCAACTCCCAGAAGACGGTCGACACGGCCGCCAAGGATCTCCGCGACGCCCGCGCCGCGGCCT
>CAZONY010000430.1:0-2402 GCA_964581215.1 uncultured Chitinophagaceae bacterium
CGCACGATCCGCTGCGGGGCATGGTCGATGGCCTCAACGTAGATCGCGTCGCGGGCCGCCGCGATCGCCTCGACCACCATGCTTTCGGGCGCGAACACCGTTTCCGGCGGCGCGGCATCGGGGGCGACCAGCGACAGCCGCACCACAGCGTGGCGGCCGATGGCGGTGACCAGGAAGATGTCGTCGCCGAACACGGCGAACGAACGCACGGCGTCGCTGCGGTCGCAGAGCGCCGTCCAGACGATGTCGGCTGCGCCAAGCCGGGCGACCGGTGCGGCATAGAGCGTGAGGTCGGCCTCGTCGCCGTGCCGCACCTGGCCGATCGCCCAGGCCGAGCCGGGCGTGATCGTGACGGACGGAAAGTCGAGCGGCTCCAGCGGCGGCGATCCCGTCGATTGGCTGCCAAACACGAACGGGTCGTCGGCCGGGTCGGTGCCGAGCACATGCAGCCGGGCCTGCGTGAACCGGTAGCAATCGGCCTCAGGCCGGTCGTCGTCGATCGGTCGGATCTGGCTGTAGACGAACGCCGCCCCGTCGTCCCGCCAGAAGGGCGGGCTGTACACCGACTCGATCCGATCGATCGTCTCCGGAAGGTGCGTGTTCGCCAGCCGATCGAATACGCGCAGCGAGCCCTGCTCCGATCCGTCGGCGGCGAAGGTATAAAACACGTGGCGTCCGTCGGGCGAGGCGGCGAAGCAGTCGATCGCCACGTGCTGGTCGGGCGACGGCTTCGGCAGTTGATCGGGATCGATCAGCACGGATTCCGCCCCGCTGCCGGCCTCGCGCACCCAGAGCCGGGCGACGTTTTCGTCGGCCGACTGCTTCAGGAAGAAGATGTCGCCGCCGGGAAGCCGTTGCGGATGCGACAGGGTGAACGGCGCGCCCGCATCGAGTTCGGCGATGCGATCGCACAGCCGCTTCCGGCCCGGGAGCCCCGACACCCGCGCGGAGGTCGCGTCGGCCTGCCGCCGCATCCAGGCCTGCACGTCCGGGCGGTCCAGATGCTCGAGAAACCGGTAGTGATCGACGACCGTCGTGCCGAAGTGGTCATCGACGACCGGCTGCATCCCCGCCGGCAGGCCGGCATGCTCCGACCGTATTGACGAGGCCATGTCTGCAGTTGCCGGGAAAAACGGAGGAGGAACAGCGGAATGCCCCCGAAAAAGTAGCAGATTCCCGCCCTTCCGAAAAAGGAGGGAGCGGTCGGCCCGCGATCATCGGAACCGGTCGGCGCTCTGCACGATCTCCTGCCACCGCCAATCGGCCTTCGCCCAGGCCGGCAGCCGGCCGTCGAGCGCCGTCCGCAGGTCGCGAATCTTCGCCTTCCGCTCGGGATCCTGGTTGCCGTCGTCGAGGAGGTCGAGCAGCTTCCGGACGGTCGCCGCTTCGGGGCCGAAGTAACAGGCGGCATAGTCGTCGAGAACCGTCTCGACCGGCTGCTTCGGGTTCCAGAACCACGACAGGAACATCACGCTCGCGATGTCGGTGTTCCAACGCTCGGCGTAGGGCCAGCCCCCTTTCATGAGTTCGGGTTCGTAACTGTTCAGCTCGTCCTGGAGCGTTTGCCAGTACGGCTTGTTGACGAGCATGCCCGGATGGTTGCCCCACATGGAGATGTCGGGGAACACCATCAGCGGCTGCTTCGCCTTGTTGTAGTACTCCCGCTCCTCGGCCGTCATGCGGGCGTAGCCGTGGTTGGGCGCGAGCGCCACCTCGAACCCGGTGAACCACTTCGGCCGCTCCTCGCGCCGATCGAGGCTGTCCACGAGGTTCTTCCAGTCCTTGTCGCCGAACGTCGGATGGTTGAGGTGCCAGGTATCGACCCAGATCTCCGTCCGGGGTGAAATCTCGTGGATCCGTTCGGCCAGCGGCCGGGCCACCGTCCAAAGCCCGCGGGTCGGCCAGGGCTTGCACTGGTCGCACGCGCAGCCGCCGGGATCGGCGGGGAAGATGTTGTAGATGTCGAGCGGCGCGAGGGCCCGGAAGACCTCCTCCTGCCAGGCCACCATCTTCTCCACCGCCCCCGGTTTCGACGGGCACAGATACCAGTCGGGACAGCCGACAATCGGCTTGATCCGCAACTCCTTCGGCGACGACATGTAGGCGTCGTTGGCCACCATGAGCAGCCCGGTCTTCATGCCCAGGCGGCGGGCGGTGGCGTAGAACCGCCGATACATCGCGATCCACTCCCGCGCCGCGCTTTTGTCGAGCTTGTACTGTTTCGCGTAGCCGGACTCGAGCTCGCTCTTCGTGCCCGTGGTGTCGGCGAAATCCTCGAACATCCCCATCTCGAACCAGAAGCAGATGGCGTTGCCGCCCCAGAGGGCAAACTCCTCGATGTAGCGGTCCACCTGGTCCGGCTGGTTGAAGTAGTACTTCCGGGCCCAGAGATACATGCCGCG
>CAZONY010000431.1:0-2398 GCA_964581215.1 uncultured Chitinophagaceae bacterium
CGGGGGGCCCGAAGCCGGGTTGGGCGCGTCGCGCGGTGAACCCGATGCCCGTCGCGGCCGTACACTCGAAGCAGGCCCCACGCCGGCCCCGGAGACAGTCCCGATGAAGCCTTGTCGCAGATTGCTGACGATCCTGGTCGCCGTGGCCGCGGTTCATTGGTTCGCTGCCATGGCCCATGCGGCCGGTCCCCGCAACCCGTATTCGAGTTTCAATCTCTCGGGAATCAATTACGGCGCGCAGCAATGGGAACGGGCCCAGCGGCAGGGCCGGGTCGTGTGGCCCTCCTCCAACGTCCCGAAGCAACGGGCGACCTCAACGGCACGGGGGTCGCGCCGCTGGCGACGCTGAGCGGCGTCAGGTGATGTCGCCGTCGTAGATCCGATACTTCTTCGTGACGAGCGCCCCGCCCCGCTCCAGGGTCCGCCGCGAGAGATGGTTGCTCTCGAGCACCCAGGAAAACTCGACTTCGTCCATGCCCCACTGGTACAGCCGCGGGACGAGCGATGCATGGAGCACGAGCCCCACCCCCCAGGCCTGGTAGGCGGGGATCACGTTCGTGCTGATCGCCCGCATCCGCTTGATGGCCCGCCTGTTCCACAACAACTTCAGGAAGCCGAAGGGAAACAGCCGTCCATTGATCGCCTTGATCCGCGGGTTGTAATCGAGCAAGCAGAAGACGGTGCCGATCGGTTTGCCCTCGGACTCGGCGACGAGCGACAGTTCGGGCACGATGAGATGCTTGAGGCTGGCCGCCATGTGGTTCACTTCACCGGGCGTGAGCGGCACGAAGCCCCAGGTGCCACCGAGGCTCGAGTTGTAGATCTCGAGAAACATTCGCACCTCGTCCTCGAACCGACTTCGGTCGAGCGACCGCACCGTGACGCCGAACCGCTCCTTCACACCCTCCGCCATCACGCCGAGCTTCTGGTCGATCGACTCCAGCATCGACATGCGGCCCCAGAAGGCATAGAGGTCTTCGACCTTGCGGAGACCCTGGGCCTCGACAAGTCCGGCGTAGTAGGGCCGATTGTGCGTCATCATGAAGAAGGGGGGCGTGTCGAAACCCTCGATGAGGAGGCCGCATTCGTAGTTGAGCGACGGGTTCACCGGGCCGCGCATGCAGGTCATGCCCTGGGAACGCAGCCAATCGTGGGCCGCACCGAAGAGGGCGCGGGCCACGGCCGGATCGTCGTCGCACTCGAAAAACCCGAAGAAACCGCGCTGCTCCCGATACCGCTCCAGATGGCCGGCATTGACGATGGCGGTGATCCGGCCGACGTCGGTGCCACCACGGGTGGCCAGGAAGGAACGGCTCCGCGATCGCTCGTAGAAGGGATGCGGCCGGAAGCCGAGGAGTTCCTCCTGAGCCATCACCAAGGGTGGCATCCAACAGGGATCGTCGCGGTAGATCCGCCACGGAAGCCGAACGAACCGCTTCTGTTCCGCCCGGCTCTCGACCGGCCTGACAACGACTTCCGCCACGCGTCCCGACGCCTCCTGCCGCCACAACCCGATTGTTTTCGGGAACTTCCGTCGATTTCCCCCGGCATCATCGGCGGCCTCGGCCGGTTCGTCAAATCCGGTCGCCCTGGCCGACACGAAAGTCGTCCCCCGAACTTTGCCGAACTAAAATCCCGGTCAGGATGCAGGGCGAAGGATCGCGCAGCCGGGCCAATTCAGGGAGGCCAGAGGAGCGATCCACACCGTGGAAGCGTCGATTCGTTCGATTCCCCGCCCCGCGGGTCCGATTCCGACGGCCGGCGACTGCCTCGTCACCGGAGCCACCGGCCTGGTCGGCAACAACGTCGTTCGGCTCCTGCTCGATCGCGGCCGCAGCGTGCGCGCCCTCGTGCGCCCCGGCCGGATGGCGGACGATCCCGCACTGGCCGGCCTGCACGTTGAAACGGCGATCGGCGCGCTCGACGACGAATCCGCCCTGCAGGCGGCGATCGACGGCAGTTCGTTCGTCGTGCACGCGGCCGCGATGGTGCATTGTGGCTGGCGGCACCTCGACGAAATGCGGCGGGTCAACGTGGTGGGCACCGCAGTCGTCGCCCGCTGTGCCCGTCGGGCCGGCGCCCGGATGATCCATGTGTCGAGTGTCGATGCCATCGGCCTGCGCTCCGACGGTCGGCCGGCCGACGAGGAGACGCCCCCCGGGGGGATGCCCGAGTGCCCCTACGTGGTGACGAAGCGGGAGGCCGAGGAGGCCGTCCTCCGTGAAATCGACCGCGGCCTCGACGCCGTGATCGTCAACCCCGTGTTCATGCTGGGGCCCTGGGACTGGAAACCTTCGAGCGGTCGGATGCTGGTGGAGGTGGCCTCTGGCAAGGGGCTCTTCGCACCGCCGGGAGGCAACGATTTCGTCGATGTGCGGGACGTGGCCGCCGGGATCCT
>CAZONY010000432.1:0-2380 GCA_964581215.1 uncultured Chitinophagaceae bacterium
CGCCCTGGTCGCCCTGCCATGAGGTGTGACAAGCCCCGCGACGTTCGCCAGCGACTACCGGCCCGGCACCAGCAGCGCAGATGGCCATCCCTGCTACTCAGAGAACCGCGTCTGCAGAGCCGAAACGTCATTGACCAGTTCGGGCAGCCAGTCCGTGAACGTCGTCCACACGACCTCGTGATCGATCGAGGCATAACCGTGTATCAAGACGTTTCGGAAATCGACAGCGGCGGCTGCGTGGCGAATACAGTCAAACAGGGCGGGGTCGCTTTTTCGCAGTCGCGCGAGAGCCTCGCCGATAATCTCAAACTTGCGCTCAAAGATGACCTGCAGATCTTCCTCGGCAAGATACCGATCCTTTGAAAGGCCATCCGACCGCTGTCGCATATATTCCGCGGACGCGAGAATGTCGGCGAGCAAGCCCGGCACATTACGCGGCGACATACAGAGGAATCCGGGTACGGGCGAGTTCTGCCTGAAAGAACCGGTTCTTCACGCCGGCAAGGCTGACAAGGTCGATTCGCTCATCGAAGAGTTCGGCGAGCGTCCGATACAATTGAAAAAATTGCTGCGCGGGACTGCGATCCGAAGCCAACTCGACCAAAAAATCGACGTCGCTTCCGCCGGGCTGAAAATCAGGACGGGTTGCTGACCCAAATAGCCACAATGACTTCACGCCAGCCTCGCGGCATGCGATTTCGATTTCTGTCCTGTGATTCTCAATGATCGCGGGCAACTTCGTCATCGCATCACCAGTCACACATACCGGCCGATCCACGGATTTCCATTATCCTTTTACTCCCAAGCGGCGTCCAGCGAAGCGATGGGCGTTCAGGCCACGTCGGGCCGTGGGTCGCCGAGCGAACCGGCGTAGTAGAGCGGCATGAAGGTCAACCGCTGCTCGGGCCGGTGGGCGAACGTGCCGGATGAGAGCACCATGCCTTCTGCACAGGAGGGATAGGTGGCAAGCAGCAAGTGCAGGCTCCGGAGGCTGCCCCCCGCGCCCGACTTGACCTCGATCGGCACGACCCTGCCCCCCTGCGCGACAAGAAAGTCCACCTCGGCACTGCTGCCGCGGGCCTCGCGCGACCAGTAAAAAAGTTCGGTAGCGTGGCTGGCGATGAGCTCCTGAGCAACGAACTGCTCGGCGAGCTTGCCCCGGTAGATCGACAGCAGATCGGCCTCCCGCATCTCCAGTTCGACCGGCAGATGGCAGAGATGCTGCATGAGGCCGATGTCGAGCAGCGCGGCCTTGAACCGCTTGCCGCCCGCGGTCGCCCCGAGCGGCAGGCCCGACGGGCTGGCCGCGGTGATCTTGTGGATCAGCCGGGCCTTGCAGAGCAGGTCGAAGCCGCGGCGGTTGGTGGGGCCTGAGTGGCCGGAGTCGAGACGGGCGTACTTGATTTGTTCGCCGACCTGGCGGGCGACGCTCACGAGCACGCTGTCGAGGCAGCCGCGATCGACCCGCGGCGTGTACTTGGCGAAGTCGTCGCGAGAGGAGTTGACGATCTGCGACTGCACCTTGAACACCTCGACGAGCGACCGTGTGTCGCGATAGGCCTGCACGCTCTCCGGCATTCCACCCACGAAGAAATAGGTCTTGAGTTCGGCGAGGAGTTGCCTCTGGATGCCGGGATCGACCGTGGAAGGATGCAGCGCGGCGGTCTCGGCGGCGACATCGTTGCCGATTCCACGCAGGTATTCGCCAAACGTCATCGGATGGAGGTGCAGGTATTGCAGGCGGCCCACCGGCACGGAGATCTCGCCGAGCGCAAACTCCAGGAGCGAGCCGGCCGCGATGACGTGCAGTTCGGGCAGTTGCTCGTGGAAGTAGCGGAGCGCCACGATGGCCCGCGGGCAGGCCTGGATCTCGTCGATGAAGAGCAGCGTGCGCCCCGGGATGATCCGCCGGCCGCTCTCCACCTCGAGATGCCGCACGATCGCGTGGGGATCGAGGTTGGCGCCGAAGAGGCCGTGCAGGTCGCGGCGCTTCTCGAGGTCGATCTTGACGACCGACTCAAACGCGGCGGCGGCGACGTGCTCGACGAGCCACGTCTTGCCGACCTGCCTGGCCCCCCGCACGACGAGCGGCTTGCGTCGGGGCGACGCCGTCCACTGCTCGATTTGTCGTTGGGCGGCGCGAAACATGCGGAGGGGAAGGCAGCCGATTGGCCGTGCCGAACATGACCCGTGATTGAAAGTCAAGGCACATTCTAACTCACTATAAACGAAAAACAAGGCTCTAACAATCATTTTGCATCGGAGCCACGGCTTCTTTGCGTTGAATTCGCGCCGAGCGGCAGGCCGATGGATATATTTTTGGACGTTGAGGAATCGCTGCCCCGCTGATCGATCCTTCGGGATCCGCGACCGGCCGCCC
>CAZONY010000433.1:0-2365 GCA_964581215.1 uncultured Chitinophagaceae bacterium
CGCCTGGTCGATGGCAGGGTCGAGATCGCGGAGTTCAACATCTACGAGCCGCCGCGGTTCTTCGAGCGGCTCCTGAGGGGGCGCGAGATCCGCGAGGTGCCCGACATCGTGGCGAGGATCTGCGGCATCTGCCCGGTGGCCTACCAGATGAGCGGCTGCCACGCCCTGGAAAAGGCCCTCGGCATCCGCGTCACGCCCGAGATCGACCGCCTGCGTCGTCTGCTGTATTGCGGCGAATGGCTGCAGAGCCACGCCCTCCACATGCACCTGCTCGACGCCCCCGACTTCCTCGGCTGCGAGAGCGGTTTTTCCATGCCGCCGGAGCATGCCCCCTTCCTCGAACGCGGCTTGCGGATGAAGACGATCGGCAGCCGGCTGATCGAGGTGCTCGGCGGCCGGTCGGTCCATCCGATCAACATCGTCGTGGGGGGCTTCTCCCGGTCGCCCGCCGTGGCCGACGTGCGGGCGTTGCTGCCCGATCTGGAGTGGGGCCTGGCGGCGGCCGAGGCGACCGTGGCCGAGGTGAGCCGGTTCGAGTTTCCCGATTTTCAGCCGCCGCGGGAGTATGTCGCGCTCCGGGCGGATGACGACGCCTGCCACGAGTATCCGCTGAACCACGGCCGCGTGGTGGCGGTGGCCGACGGCCGCACCACGCTCGACATTCCGATCGAGGACTACGCAGCGCATTTCGTGGAGCGGCAGGTGCCGCACAGCACGGCGCTCCACTGCCTGATCGAGCCTGGTGGGCGTGCCTACTGCTGCGGGCCGCTCGCCCGGCTGGCCACCAGCCGCGATCGGCTGCCCCCCCGGGCCCGGGCTGCGGCCGACGCCTGCGGCGTCGATTGGCCGAGCCGCAACCCCTTCCACGGGATCGTCGCCCGCGGGATCGAACTCGTCGTCGCGTTCGAGGAAGCGGTGCGGATCGCAGGCGACTATCGGGCGGACCTGGCCGTGCCGCGGATCGAGGTTCGTCCGCGGCCGGGCGTAGGCTGCCATGCCACGGAGGCGCCGCGAGGCCTGCTCTACCATCGCTACCGGATCGGCGATGACGGCCTGATCGCGGAGGCGGCGATCGTGCCGCCGACCTCGCAGAACCAGGCCCGCATCGAACGGGATCTCGCGGCCTACCTGCCGACCGTGCTGGCCGGCGACGACGCCGAGGCCACCCGCCGGTGCGAGCACCTCATCCGCACGTTCGACCCGTGCATCAGCTGCGCCACCCACTTCCTCACGCTCGATCGGTGAAGCGCGGGAGCGTCGCGCGGCGTGGATTTTCACCGCATTGCGGGCTGGGCGACCGCTGCGGCAGGAAACCCTGCGCATCTTCATCAATCGCCAACTGCCGATCGCGAGCGGCAATCCGGCCCGTGTTGTCAGGCCATGGGTCGCCTTTCGGCAGGATCTTCACGCCGAGCGACGGTAGGCGAGCCCGAGCACCCGCTGCCCGAGCGTCAGGGAGGGACGATCGGGCTCATAGCCCCACCTGGCCATCCACTCTCCGCACTCCTCCTCGATCGCCCGAATCTCGACCGCCCGAAGCACTCTCCGGTAGTCGCCGCTCGCACCGGACGCGATGTGGTTGTGGTGGAGCAGCGTGTGGGGATCGTATTTCGGTCGGTCGTCACCCCGCTCCGCGCGGAACGCATCCGTGCGCTCCCGCTGCCGGTCGATGGCGTACAGTTTCGCGACCTCCTGCCGCTGCGCATCGCCGACGTCGAGGCCGAGATGCCCCGCCATCCGTCGCACCTCATCGGCCAGATCGACCGTCATCGAATCGTATCGTGATACCAGCGCGCCAGGCAGGGCGGCCCACTCCTCGAAACGCCGGGTCCAGTACGAGAGCTTTCCGGCACGCCAGAGCCTGTGAAAAGAACAGGCATTCTTTCGCATCGCGGAGACCACCACGTCGCGGATGTCGCGATGGACGGTCAACACCACCCCCCTGCCACGGTCCACCTGGGAACGCATGGCCTCCGAAACACCATGCGACTTGTAGACGAGATACTCAGTTTCGGGCGCGGCCCGAAAACCGGGCGATTGCGCGGAGAAATCTGGTTCCTCGCCGAACGGCAGCCGATGCCCGCGGCCGGCGGATTCGACCAAATGACTCGCGATCTGGTACTGCACCGTCGATCCCGAGCGAAACATGCCGCCACAGAAAACCCACACGACAGCCTCCTCGAGCAAGTGATCATCTGCATCACGAAGCGATGCGGCGAATCAAGGGAGAGACACGCAACAGCGAATCGTACCAGCCGTCACGAACCTGCCGGCGCCGGCGGTAGCGTGAAGCTGTCGCCGCCTGCCCCTTGGGATGCACGAGCGGCTCCAACTCGCAGCACAACGAAATGCGACGGGCACGACG
>CAZONY010000434.1:0-1497 GCA_964581215.1 uncultured Chitinophagaceae bacterium
AGGCGGGAATCAGATAGACGACGCGGTCGGATGTCTGGCGCAGGGTGGCGATGTCGTCGTCGGGCTTGCCGGTCGTCTTCAGCCAGCCATAAAAGGCCGGCTCGTGGCCGATGACCACGGCGCTGCGATTGAGCATGGGATTGCCGGTGGAAAGAGGTCCGGCATGGTGCCCGATGCCAACCCGGGTGCAGCATGCACCGCGGCTCGAATTCGATTGTAGAAGGTGGAAATCGGACGCCAAAACGTCGGGACATCGGGCCAGGTTTTGGCGCGGGCTGCCGCCCTGAATCGGCCTCAGCCTGAAGGGACAGCTGCGCTCGATCCCATCGTCATCGACCGCAGCCGCAGCGCGTTGGTCACCACCGAAAAGGAACTGAGGCTCATCGCCACGGCGGCGAGCATCGGGTTGAGCAGCAGGTGGCTCGATAGCGGATAGAGCACCCCCGCCGCGATCGGCACGCAGATCGCGTTGTAGGCCAGCGCGAAAAAGAGGTTCTGCCGGATGTTGCGCATCGTGTGCCGGCCCAGGGCGATCGCCTTCGCGATGCCCCGCAGGTCGCCTTTCACGAGCGTGACGCCGGCTGACTCGATGGCCGCGTCCGTGCCTGTGCCCATGGCGATGCCGACGTCGGCAGCCGCCAGGGCAGGCGCGTCGTTGATGCCATCGCCGGCCATGGCCACCCTCCGGCCCGCCTCCCGCAGCGACTGCACGACCGCCAGTTTCCCCTCGGGCTTCACGCCGGCGCGAAACTCGTCGATCCCCAGCCGCTCCGCCACGGTGCGAGCCGTCGGCTCACTGTCGCCGGTGAGCATGATGATCCGCAGGCCCATGCCGTGCAGGTTCCGGACCGCCTCGTCCGCCGACTCCTTGATCGGGTCGGAGACGGCGATGATTCCCGCCAGCCGCCGATCCACGGCCACGCGCATGACGGTGCGGCCTTGCTGTTCGAGCGCGGCGGATCGGTCGTCGAGGAGGGGGAGATCGGCGATTCCCTGCTCGGCGAGCCAGGACCTTGTGCCCACGAGCACCTCCCGGCCGGCCACGTCACCGCGGGCGCCGCCGCCGGTCACGGAGGCGAAGCGGGTTGCCAACGGCAGCGGCAGGCCGCGGTTCCTCGCCCCCGCCACGATCGCCCGGGCCAGTGGGTGCTCGCTGATCTGCTCGACGCCCGCCGCCACCTCGAGGAGCGCTGAATCGGTCATCGATCCCATCGGCACGACCTCCGTCAGCGCCGGCCGCCCGGCCGTGAGCGTTCCCGTCTTGTCGATGACCACGGTGTCGATCTTTTCCAGCTGCTCGATCACTTCGGCATTCCTGACGAGCACGCCCTCCCGTGCCCCGCGGCCGATGCCGACCATGATCGACATCGGCGTGGCCAGCCCCAGCGCACAGGGGCAGGCGATGATGAGCACGGCGATGGCGTTGACGAGCGCCCAGGCCAGGGGCGGCTGCTCCGGCGCCGCGATCGCCCAGACGAGGAACGTGACCAGCGCGAT
>CAZONY010000434.1:1507-2355 GCA_964581215.1 uncultured Chitinophagaceae bacterium
GGGCACGAAAAAGCCGGCCACGGAGTCGGCCACGTTCTGGATCGGGGCCCGGCTGCGCTGGGCGTCGGCCACCAGGCTGATGATCCGCGCGAGCATGGTGTCTTGGCCGACCTTGTCGGCGACCATGAGAAACCCGCCCGTCTGGTTCAGCGTGCCGCCGATCACGGCATCGCCGGGCTGCTTCTCCACGGGCATCGGCTCGCCGGTGATCATCGACTCGTCGACGGAACTTGCCCCCTCCTTCAGCACTCCATCGACGGGAACCTTTTCACCGGGCCGCACCCGCAGCACGTCGCCCACGTGGACGTCGGCGAGCGGCACCTCGCGCTCGTCATCGGCGCGGACCACCCGGGCCACCGGCGGCGCAAGCGCGAGCAGTTCGCGGATCGCGGCGCCGGTGCGGTGCCGGGCCCGCAGCTCGAGCACCTGCCCGAGCAGCACGAGCGTGATGATAACGGCCGCCGCCTCGAAGAAGACCGGCACACCGCCGTCGTGGCGGAACGCGGGCGGGATGGCCGTGGGGAACAGCATGGCCACGACGCTCGCCAGGTAGGCGGCGGACGTGCCGATGGCGATCAGCGTAAACATGTTGAGGTGACCGGTCACGAACGACCGGAAGCCACGGTCGAAGAAGGGCCAGCCGGCCCAGAGCACGACCGGCGTGGCGAGGAGCAGCTGCAGCCAGTGGTTGGCCATCGGATTGAGCCAACGGTCGATGCGAACGCCGAACATCGGCAGCATCGACAGCAGGAAGACCGGAAGCGAGAGCGAGGCGGCGATCCAGAACCGCCTGGTCATGCGCCGCAGTTCGGGATTGCCGTCGCCCGCGTCCAATTGGACGGCCTTCG
>CAZONY010000435.1:0-2352 GCA_964581215.1 uncultured Chitinophagaceae bacterium
CGACGAGATAGACCTGATCCGGCCCCACGCTCCGGTCGATCGTGGCCAGCTCCCGCATCAGCTGCTCGTCGATCGCGAGGCGGCCGGCGGTGTCCAGAATCACCACCGGGATTCCGGACTGCTGGGCCTTGGCGACGCCGGCCTTGCAGACGGCGACGGGATCGGAGCCGCCCTCGGGCGTGTGGACGGGCACGTTCAGCTGCCGGCCGAGCACGGCCAACTGCTCGATGGCGGCGGGCCGCTGCAGGTCGGCCGCCACGAGCATCACCTCGCGCCCCTGCTCCTTGATCTTCTTCGCGAGCTTGGCGCACGAGGTCGTCTTGCCGGAGCCCTGGAGGCCGCACAGCATGAGGACGGTCGTTCTGCCGGCCTCGAGGTGGAGCGCGTGATCCACCGGGCCCATCAGGTCGACCAGCTCGCGGTGGACGATGCCCACGAGCTGCTGGGTGGGGTCGAGCGCTTCGAGCACCTGGGCGCCGACGGCATCCGCGGCGACGCGGTCAATGAATTGGTCGACCACCTCGTAGGCCACGTCGGCCTCGAGCAAGGCGGTGCGGACGTCGCCGAGGCCCTCCCGCATGTTGGCGGCGGTGAGCTTCCCGCGGCCGCGGAGGGATTTCAGGGCGGAGGAGAGGGAGGCGGAGAGCGTTTCGAACATGGCGGCGAGTATACCGCCAAAAATCGCACCCCCCGGGTGACGAGCCGCTCGAATCGGGAGCAGGCACACAACGTGCTGCTTGCCCGACGCGTGGCCGGCAGGAACGGCGCGTCACCTGGGGGGTGCAGATCGGTCGAATTGTGCGGACAGTCGGTCGCGGATCAGGAAAACGTGCCTGGCTCACCCACCGCCGGAGCCGCGGCGGGCGCCGAGATCATGCCGCCACCGCTCTCGCAGCAGGGGGCCGGAGCGCCGCAGGGATCGCAGGCTGGCGCGCCGCACGGGGGTGCACACGGCGCCATCTGCGGCTCCTGCCGACGGCTGCAGCAGCCATCGCCACGAAACTCCATGAACGAGGGCCGCCGGCAGGCATTGTTGCCGAAGCAGCTACTGCAACCGGGGGCCGCCACCAGGCAACCGGCGGCCAGGGCGAGCACGAGCGTGCGGGACATCGTCGTTTCTCCACCGCGGCAGGACGGGGGGGCGTCCCACCTTGGACTTTTCGATGCGCCGTCCGTGACGACGCTAGACAACCCTAGCTCACGATTCGGTGCGCGGCGGCGGTGGACGGATTTTTTCGCGCGGCGATCACGGCAGCCAGCCCGTGCTAGGGTTGCTTGGCCTTCACCGCGGTCGGCGAACGGCCATGAAATCGGGCTTTTTCATGTTTGGGCACCGGGAGCGCGACGCCAGGGAGCGAGCCGGCCGGCTGATGGCAGCCTGCCGACTGGCGGCGGCCTGCGCCGCGGCCGTGGTGCTGGGCCTGGCCTGCTTCGGCCCGCGAGCCGCGCGCGGCGAAACCGACGTCTGGGTGGTGAGCACCCGCCGCCTGCCCGCCACCTGCCGCGTGCCGGAAGCGCCGTCGCTGGGGGTCGAGCGGTTTCTCGAACGGCCGTGTGCGGGCGGCTGCAGCCGAGGCGAGTGGACGCCTGCGGAGCTGGCCGACCTCCTGGCCCCGGACGAGCAGGGACGGCTGAAACCGATCGTGATCTTCATCCACGGCAACCGCTACGAAGCCTGGGAAGCCAGGCAGCAGGGACTGATGCTGGCCGACCACTGCGCCGCTGCCTGCCCCGCCGCAAGCTCCGTCCGAACGGTGGTCTTCTCCTGGCCGAGCGGGAAGGACGGCATCCTCCTCAAGGACGGTCGAGCGAAATACGATCGGACCTACAGCGAAGGCCGATACCTGGCATGGCTGCTGGGCCAGATCGATCCTTGCCGGCCCGTCGGCATCGTCGGCTACAGCTTCGGAGCGATCATCACGGTCGAGGCGCTCGATGAACTCATCCAGGCCGAGGAGACCGGCCGCACCGATCTGCAGCCCTGGCGGCATCGGGTGGCCCGCACCAACCTCATGTTCGTCGCCCCCGCCGTGCGGTGCGACGCCTTCGCGCCGTCGGGCCCCTACCGCCGCACACTCGACTGCATCGATAGCCTGTCGCTGATCATCAATTCCCGTGACAAGGCGCTCGAGTTCTTTCCGATCCTCGACCGCCATGTGAGCGTCGAGGCCCTCGGCCACTCCGGCATGCCCCGTCGCTGGATTCCCGCGCCGGTCGAATTTTCGGCGGTCGATGCCGAGGCCATCATCGGCAGGAGGCACGGCCTGCCGCTCTATCTCGCCTCGCCCACGCTCACGAAGCGGCTCTGCTCGGGGGCGGTCTCCGGCCTGTAGGACAGGCTTCCCGACCTGT
>CAZONY010000436.1:0-2341 GCA_964581215.1 uncultured Chitinophagaceae bacterium
GCACGTCGCGACGACTCTTGTGGCTCCCCTTGGCGGCCCAGGCAAGCTTCGATGCCGCCGCATCAGCCCGCGACGCCACCGGCAACGGCATGCCCTCGAAAACCTCGAGCGATGCGGAGCGATCCAGTTCTCCGGGTACCAGCTCGCGAGGGTAGACGTCGATCTTGAGCGCCTCGGACATATCGAACAACTGAAACATCGACCGCTCCACGATGGCACGACGAACGCTCTCGGCGTCGAGGAGAAAACCGGCCTGTTCAGCCGCGGTGATGAAGGAATCCATCGCCCGCGCCAGCGCCGCATTTTCCACCACCACATCGACGTCCTGTGTCATCCGCGGTTCGCCGTAGGCGATGCTCGTGATGCCACCGGTCAGATGGAACCGCACGCCGAGACGGTTCAGGATGGCCGCAAATCGCGACACGGTGTGTCGAAAGATGTCAGGCGTATGCATGGTCGAGCATTCGCTGAATCAGCTTGCGGGATGTGGCGTCGGAGCCGTAGAGCCGGAGTGCGGTCTCCCATTTGAGCCTGGCGTCGGACAGCGGTCCGGTGCCGGCCACGATCTCCCTGCCGATCATGTCGCGGGTCCACGCGAACAGGGCGGCGGCACGGGCGACGCGGACATGCGCGGGCATGGCATCCTGCACGGCCCGAAATTGGGCTTCGAGTTCGCTCTGGGACCACGCCATGCCCGGGGATGATAGCCGATTCTCACGACCGCCGTGGGTTTGGCCGACCCATCGGCGGCTGGGCTCTCGGCTCAGCCAGATATCGAGCCGATCCCTGAGCCCGTCGCGCGAGGCGGGGCCGGTCAGGTCTTCGAGGAGAGAACCCTCAACGGCATGTCCACAACCGGGACGGCTCGGCCTGTTTTGCGTAGAGTCTCGAGTACCTTCCTTCCTCTATCGGCCATAGCCCATAGAGCTGTTGCTCAACCGCCCTCGGAACGGCCCCGTCCCGAGCCTTTGTTCGCCGTCACCGCAGGCCATCGTGGAGACCTGATGAAAAAGTCAAAGATCGCATTGCGACGCGTCCCGTTCGTTCCGTCCTTTCGACGGTGCCTGCTCCTGCTGCTTCCAGCGGTGGCGTTGGCATCGGTCGGCATTGCGCAGGACCAGGGGCCGACGCACCCTGAGCGCTCTTGGCCGGTCGCCGTGAAGCTTGCCGATGTGAGGATGACCGGCGAGCTGTCCAAGCGGCTCTCGGCGAGCTTCGATCGTCTGGAGGAAGGTTTCTACTCTCCCCCTGGGCTCTACGACTCCCCCAACGATGGATGGCCGGGGGACAAGGAGGGGCGCACCTTGCTGGGGCTTGTTCTCCTGGAGCAGGTCACCGGAAGGCCTGCCAAGCACCTCGAAGCGAGCCTCGACATGTATTCCCGCAGAGTCAATGCCCAGGGCTACCTCGGGCCGGTCATGGTGCCCGATGCGATCCACGAGCAGACGCTCGGCGGGCAATTCTGGGTGCTGAACGCATTGTACGAGTACGAGGCATCGAAGAAGAACGGTCGTGCAAGTGCCTGGGCAGATCAGATCCTCAACGCCATCTACCTCGCGTCCGCCGACGCCTACCCCCGCTATCCGATCACGCCCGCGGAGCGGGTGTCGCAGAGCTTCACGTTGGCCGACGGTCGAACCGGGAAGTGGGACCTGGCTCCCATGGACATCGGCTGCGGGATGGCGGGCAGTCTTGATGCGTTGACAGACGCTTACGCCAGGCATCCGTCCAAGGAGACGGGGCGAGTGCTCGATACAGTTATCAAGCGGTGGACGGAGATCGAACTGGAGGCGATCCATGCTCAGCTTCATTCCACTCTGATCTCGACCCGGTCGCTGCTTCGGCATTTCGAGACAACCGGGCGGAAGGAACTCCTGCAGGTCGCGACCGATCGCTATCGGCTCTACCGCGAGAAGGCGATGTCCGACAACTTCGAGAATCACAACTGGTTCGGCCGGCCGGAGTGGACGGAGGGGTGCGCCGTTGTGGACTCGTTCATCATCGCCGTGCAGTTGTGGCGGTTCACCGGCGAGGCCACATACCTCGAGGATGCGCATCGGATCTACTACAACGGGCTGAGCGTCAATCAGCGAAGCAATGGCGGTCTCGGCTGTAACAGCTGCCCGTCGTTGGAGAAGCCGTTTCTCACGGTCATATCCCAGGAGGCAACCCAGTGCTGCACCATGCGGGGCGCCGACGGGCTGACCAAGGCGGCGCAGTATTGCTTTTTCAAGAACGAAAAGGGCGTGATCGTGCCCTTTTACCAGAATGCCGAGGCCACGCTGCGCTGGGGGAAACAATCGCTCACGCTCCTCGAAAAGACGGGCTATCCGTGGCAGGG
>CAZONY010000437.1:0-2316 GCA_964581215.1 uncultured Chitinophagaceae bacterium
CGTTGTCTGGCCAGCGTTGCCCTCGACCACGGTCGCATCGCCGATGAGGATCGACGACGACAACTGCTTGAGTGCGCCAAGCGCATTGAGCCGCCTGTTGCCCGCCACGACGCCACCGGTTAGTGGGTTGGTGAGGCCCGAGACGCCCGGCACCGTGGGGATGACGTCGGCCCCGTCAAGGATCGCGGACTTCATCTCGGCGACGGTCGGCAAGCGATCCACGGTGTCGAGAAACGCCGATGCGTAGAGCGCCGCCACACCCGCGACATGCGGCGCGGCCATGGACGTGCCGTCTTTCTCGGCGTAGCCGCTCGGGTCTTCCGTCGTCGGGACGGTCGACAGGATACCCACCCCCGGTGCTGCGATGTCGACCGTGGTCGCTCCGTAATTCGAGAAGTCTGCCAACCCGTCAGCCTGGGTGCTCGCGGCGACGGAGATCACGTTCGGGACGTCATAGTTGGCAGGAAACGTCGACACTCCGTCATTGTTCGACGCGCTGTTCCCTGCCGCCGCGACGAAGAGCACGCCCGCACTGTTGTTGAGGCGGATCGCCTGTTCGAAAGCTTCGCTGGCTCCGGCACCCCCATAGCTGTTGTTCGTCGCCACGATGGCAATACCGCGGGCCCGCATGGCGGTCACATAGTTGATCGCGCTGGTGGCGGACGCCGTGGTCGGGGCGTCACCGAGCTTGAGCACCATCAGTGCCGCGGCCCAATTCACGCCAACGACGCCGACGTTGTTGTTTCCCACCGCGCCCATGGTTCCGGCCACGTGCGTACCGTGACCGACGTTATCCGTAAGGTCGGCGTTATTCCCGCCGAAGTTCCAGCCGTTGATGTCATCGATGAATCCGTTTCCATCGTCGTCGATGCCGTTGCCTGCGGTCTCGCCCGGGTTTTGCCAGATGTTGCCCGCGAGGTCGGGGTGGGTGATATCGACGCCCGAGTCCACGACGCCCATGACGATCGACCGACTACCGGTGGAGGTGTCCCACGCGGCCGGCGCCACGATCTGATTGAGGCCCCATAGCGAGCCATCGTTGTAACGAGGATCGTTCGGCACGGCAGTGCGATCGAGAGCGAAATTCGGCTCGATCGTCTGCGCACCGCGAGAGTGCCCCCAGGCCATCACGTTCTGAAGCGACGCACCCGGGGCCCGAACGGAGTAGAAGCCATAGTTTAAGGAGTCGATCGCCCAGCCGCTTGGCACCTGAGGCGCACGGGCACGGTAACCATAAAAGTCGATCGACAGGGGGTTGGCCGGGGTCGGCATCTTCACCACCCAACTGTCGCGCACGGCCTCGACCTCGCGCCCCTGCCACATGAGCGTGCTGATATCCCCCGCACCACTCAGGACCGCCATCAACGCCCGCTGCTCGAGCGGCTCACACGCCGCCTGAAAGCACCGGCGCGAACCACTGGCACGACGTGCCGTTCGCCGACGACGGGAGGTCGAACTGCTGATCCTGTTCGCGTTGACGCGTGGCATGAATTCCTCGACACAAAGGCCGGTGACGGTGGCGACGCCGATCGGCGTCCCAACTCGGGTTCCCGGAAAAAAGGCTATCAGCCCCCTCCCTCCGAGGCAATTTTTCGGCGGGCGAGACCACGCGACTGCGGCACTGACGCGGTCGTGAGGAATATGCGGCCCTCACGCCGGCTGGCACACGACCCCATCCCGCACCAAGAGCCGGCCGCATCCGGCCTGCGGAACAATCGTGTTGACCCCGAGGCGAAACAGCGTCCCCCACCCCCCCGCGTCCACGTCCGGCCGCCTCCCCCGAGCCCGTCGGGCCTCGAACACCCCCGGAAAGAGCTCCGTGACCGCCCCGGTCCGGCTGTCGCGGCTCGGCACGACGCACCGCCGGCACGCGCCCGTCGCCCGAAACCGCACTTCCCCGATCGCAAACGCCCGCGGCTCGAGCGGCGGCAGATCGGCATAGGGGTCAACCGAAACCTCGGGTGGCAGATCGGCCAGCGACGGCAGATGCCCCCGAGCCGGACTGGCCAGCGTGTCTTCCCAAAACGCATCGCAGCCACCGATCTCGAGGTTTGCCCGAAACCGGCGGCGCGCCTCGGCGAGATCGAGCCCAAACCAGCGGGCGACTTCCGCCAGCGACTCGGTGGAGACGAGCGTCGGACCCGGCGCATCGCAATCGTCCGGAAACCCGCCGTCATACCGCTCCTCGAGCAGCACCCGCGCGCCCACCGCCTCCGAAAGCCATGCGCATGGCCCCTCAGGCCCCGGGACCAGCGGAAACGTCTCGGCCGGCTCGCCCGGATCATCCGACCAACGGGAGAGCGCGATCAGCCGCTC
>CAZONY010000438.1:0-2293 GCA_964581215.1 uncultured Chitinophagaceae bacterium
GCATGCGTATGCCCATGCAACAGGTACGACGCAAATCGCCGCCGAGCCGGTCGATCCTGTGTTGGACAGTGCAGACCCGTCGCACACGAAGCCACAGAATCTACTCGACCTCGGCCGTAAGAGCGGTGCCGCCGCCTATCCGATCTGGCGGTTGCGGATCGTCGCGGATGGCCAGACTCGCTATGTGCGATTCGACCAAGAAACCGCCAATGCAAACGAGTTTGTCAGCAGCACCGTGACAGGCGCGGCGGCGACTCCGAAGGTCGGCGCCGACTCATGGCTGTGCGTGAAGTCGAACACGAATTCGCTCTACGGAGGCGCTGCCGATTGGCTCACGCTCCCCGCAGAGGGCCGGATGCAGCGGTTCACGGTCGACACGGGAGGGCCGTTCAAAGCTCCGGGGGCCATGGCGGCGTCTGCCAACAATGAGTGGCCACAGCCCCGGGGGGGCAAGGTGTATCTCGAACGGCTCGCTGACCCGACATCAAGCCCGACGAGTACCACTTGGACGGCTGATCCGAAAACGACCACAGACCTCATCCGCTACGTCGTCGTCGATCAGGCACCGTTGCAGATCGTGCGACGATCGCCCGAGGCTGGCAAGACGGTTGGCGACTATGACGCGACAAGCCTGACTTTGCGCCGCGTTCCGCGCCTTCTCCTGCGGCGAACGAAGGACGAGACCGCTTTCTGGAAGACCGACACGATCGACCCGGTGCCACCGGCGACATACGACCATCTTGCCCCGACGGCATGGTTCGACGGTACGCGCGGCGAGATCCTCACGGTTCCTTTGCTGGAGGAGAGCGCGACAAACATCGACGTCGCCTGGATGCCGTGGCCGAATCGCCCTTTTTTCTCATCGGCCGAACTGTTGCTCGTTCCCAAGTATTCGGCAATCGGCTTACTGGAAAACTATCGCCTTCCCCTGGCGAAGAAGCCAAATAGCGGGGCTGGAATCACGCTCGCGAACGGTGATCCGCAGGCTACAGATCTGCCGAGAACGGTGGCCTCTGGTACGACGTGGCCGATCCTGGATGCCGTCACGGTGCCGACGCTCTTCGCGGCTGTTCACGACTCATGGGTGGATTCTAGCGCCGGACATCTTGCGTCGAAGACGGGGATCCATAAGGCCACCCACCCGGTTAACCAACTCTCCTCATATCGTGAGCCAGGGCGGGTGAACCTCAACACGGTAACGACTGAGCAGGTGTGGGATGCCGTCGTGTCCGGTCCGCTGCCGAGCGGTAAGGTGGTATCGGGATCATCGGCAGGCTTCGCGACGAGTCCATCGAAGAACGCTCGCGACCTTCTCGCGCTGGGGGCCGCCGCTCCGGGCGATCCGCTCAGGCGCGACTCCAACGCGACCTTCATCGTGAGCGGCACCACTCCCGCCTTGAACGTGGCCCGCAACCCCCTGCACCGGCTCTATACCGCCGGCCGGCTGGCCAACGTCGCGACCACTCGATCGAACGTGTTCGCCATCTGGGTAACGCTCCGGCAGCAGGTTCCTGGCGATCCCGATTCGGTCAGGTACCACCGCGCGTTTTACATCGTCGACCGGTCGATCCCGGTCGGCTTCCAGCCGGGCCAGGATCTGAACGTGCGGGACACGATCCTCTTGCGGAGGATTGTTGAATGAAGCCCCTGCCTTTCCGCGATCGGCCTGCGATGACGCTGGTAGAAATGCTCATCGCGATGGTGGCCACGCTCATCTTGATGGCCGCGGTCGTTCAGGTGTTTGGGGCGTTCGGTACGGCCATGACTGCCAGCCGGGCCGCGCTCGGCACGGACGCCCGACTTCGAACGGCCGCCGCCCGGCTGCGGGATGACTTGGCCGGTGTCACGGTGCAGATGCTTCCGCCCCGCGATCCCGGGCAGGGCGAGGGCTACTTCGAGGTGATCGAGGGACCACGTCGTGACGGTGACGCTGCGAACGGCACTGATACACTCACCGCCGACATCGACGATGCCCTTCTCTTCACAACACGGGCAAACGGCGATCCGTTCATCGGCCGTGGGCCTGCCGGAGCACGATTTGAGAGCACCGTGGCCGAGGTGGCATGGTTTGCTAGACCGACAACGCCAGCAACCACGCCGGTGACCTACACGCTGTACCGACGGCAGTTGCTGGTTATGGGATACATGGGCGCGAGCCCGTTCACGGCTGGCAACTACAACACTCTGGCCTGGCCTGGATCGTGGGCGGACTATTTTGAACAGACGCCGTGCGACATATCTGCCCGTCGCCAGGGAAGCATTCTTTTTCCCAATACTCTTGGTGACCTCACTC
>CAZONY010000439.1:0-2268 GCA_964581215.1 uncultured Chitinophagaceae bacterium
GCAGGCTTCAGCTTGCCGAGTCGCGATCGTCCTGCGGCCCTGCGTCTGGCCCCGGGGCCTCTACGAGCGCCTGCCACTCGGCCCCCAGGCCGGCGCTCGTGAACACCTGGCCGAGGGCATCCAGCACCTCCGGCACCGACATCGGCACGAAGATGATCCGGCGCCGATCGTCGCACCGTGCCGCCGTCACGATGGCCGGGCTCTTCTGGTTGACGATGAGCAGGCCGGGCACGTTGCGGATCGCCCGTGGATCGGAGAGCGCGTTGAAGGCCGCCACGGCTGCGTCGCCGAGTTCGAGCGAACTGATCACGAGGCAGTGGGCGGGCGGAGGGTAGTCGAAGATGCGATTGACCGCCCGCTCGGCGCTGACGGAGAGGAGCACCTTCAGGCCGAGCGACTGGAAAAACCGTCGAAACGCCTCCTGCGACTTCGCCGACTTCTCCACGAGCATGAGCGTGAGCGCGTCGGGCATGGCAGGGAGCGTCCGGTGGGCGTCGTCGGGCGTTCCCTCACTTGGCAGCAGCCCCCGCGACAAGTTCAATCGTAACATTGTTGACGCCGGGCTGGATCGCCACGGTGGCGGGGGCCGGCACCAGGCCGAAATAGCGGGGGACAGCCGTTCTCGCCTCCTCTTCGCTCATGGGCGGCAGCACCGGCGGCACGTACTGCACGCGGGCCCGTTTCGCGATGCCCGCGGCCCCTCCATCCAGGCGGATGATGAATTCGCCCGCGGCACTCACGTCGGCCACGCCCGGCTTCCCCGGCTCGGCCACGCCATCAGCGACGGGCGATAAGACGATCGTCCCGCCGTCCACGGCCTTCGCATCGGCCGTCACCGTTCCCCGCACGGTGGCGGAGGCCTTGCCGCTGAACATGGCCGCACCGAGCACCCACGCCCCCAATAGGGCCATCGCGCCGGTCAACAGGGCGAGCCGGATCGAGTCGCGCTTCCACCACGTGGGCTGCTCGAGCGACGGGACGGAGAGCCGGGCGCCTGCGCCGTGCTGGATCGCCTCGACAAACCCCTCCAGCTCCCCCGCGGCCTGCCAGGCATCCATCCCATGCCGCCACACGGTCGTCTCCGGCGAAAGCCGGCCGGTGGCGAAGAGGGCCAGCAGTTCTTCGCGGCCCAGGGGCCCGGCCTTACCCTCGTCCGTTTTGTAAAACCACTTTTCGCCACCCGCGGGGGGCGGAGTTGCGGGAGTATCGCTTGCCATGGTCAGTCATCGCCCATGGTGGCCTCGCCGCCGGCCCGCGTGCCCCATGCCTGATAGAGCACCGAATCGACTTCCTCGTTCACGAATCTCGCGGAGCCATCCACGAAGAGAAAGTTCGCGCCCCCCTGATGCCGGCTGCGAAAGCTGTTGTCCGACGTGCTCGTCGTCGGCGGGGCGTTGAGCGGATAGAAGGCGTCCATGAAACGGAACACGCTGCCGACGGCCGGCAGATGGCCGCAGTAGTTCGCGCCGCCGTTGTTGCCGTTGGGGTCGGTGAGGGTCACCGACGACTGTTGCCTCGACGCGCCGCCCGCCCATCCGGGAAACACTCCGGTCGCCGAGTTGGCCGCCGTCCAATTGAGGCTTTCCGACACTTCGCCCACCATCACGGTCTTGCTCGTGCCGTCGCTGACGTGGGAGATCGGCGTGGCGTAATTGACGAAGTTGTGGTTGGAGAACGTAAGCACGCCGTTCCAAAGGCTGTTTTGCAGCACGGTGGGGCCCGGATTGTTTCCGCCGCACGTGAATTGCAGACCGCTGCCGGCGGCGTCGAACCAGGTCGGGGAGCTGCCGATATTGCCGCAGTAATTCGACTTGGCGAACGGGCCCCAGTGGGAAGGAGTGCCGAAGGAGTGCTGCGACAGCGATGGCAATACGTCCTCGGGGCAGATCAGGCTGGCGATGGTCTGGCCGGCGACGCCTCCGGGGATCGTGGAGCCGGTTACCGTGTTCACGGCCTGCTGGGGAAACGTGAGCGTGTCGATGTTGACGGGGTTGCGGCCCGCGCCGTGGTCGGGCGGCAGGAAGGGGCGGTATTCGGGAATCGGGTCGCTCATGGCGGCGTCGTAGAGCAGCGTTTCCTCCATGAAGGGGAGGATCCAGAAACGCCAGCTCCAGCCGTTGGTGTCGTCATCAGCCTGGCCGAGCGGGAAGTGCTGGTGGGCGTCGTGGAAGAGGAGCATCGCGCCGCCGACTTGCCGGAGGTTATTGAGGCAGGCCGTCCGCCGCGCACTGGCCCGCGCGGATTGCACGGCGGGCAAGAGCAGGCCCA
>CAZONY010000440.1:0-2258 GCA_964581215.1 uncultured Chitinophagaceae bacterium
AGCGGCGGGTCGATGCCAGCGACATCGTGCAGGACGTGATGATCGAGGCGAACCGGCGGCTCGGTGACTACCTCGCCAACCCCACCATGCCGTTCCAGCTCTGGCTGCGGCACATGGCCCGCGATCGGCTCATCGATGCCCACCGCCGCCATCGGGTGGCGGCGACACGGAGCGTCGATCGCGAGGTGCCGCTGGTGGTCAACGACTCGGGCGACCAGTCGCAGGCCGACCTGGGCGGCCAGCTCGTCGGCCGGGAGCTGACGCCGGCCGCGGCCGCGACGTGGCACGAGCTGGAGCGGCGGTTTGCGGCGGCCGTCGAAATACTCGACGAGGGGGATCGACAGATCGTGCTCCTGCGACACTTCGAGCATCTCTCCACGGCCGAGGCGGCCGAGGTGCTGGGGCTTTCCAAACCCGCCGCCGGCATGCGCTACCTGCGGGCGATGCGGCGGCTGCGGGTGCTCCTCGACGACGGGGCCGAGGCCGCATCCGGTCCGGAGGCCTGATCGTCCCTGGCTGCCCGATCGCCGGGAGCCGCCTACCATGCTTCAGAACAAAGCCATGGCCTCCGTCACCAGTCGCTCCCGTGCCGTCGATGTCGCCCTCCCCTCGGCCGAGGAGGAGCGACTGGCCGATCTCGTCGATGAACTCTCGCAGCGCCGCGGCCCCGACGCCCAGGCGCATCTGGAAAAGCTCGTCGCCGCCCATCCCCACCTGGCGGGCCAATTGCGGGAGCTCTTCGCCGCGATGATGGTCACCGACGCCGTCGTCGAGCACTCGACCATCTTCGAAAACGGGCTGGCGGGCGGTGGCCTGCGCCCCGTGGCGCCGCCCCGTGCCGCCGATGGTGCGGGGTTCGTCGCCGGCACGACGCCGCTGCCGGCGCGGTTCGGCGACTACACGCTCCTGGAGGAGATCGGCCGCGGCGGCATGGGCGTCGTTTACCGCGCGACCCAGCAAAGCCTCGGCCGCACGGTGGCCGTCAAGATGCTGCTGCGGCGGGATCTGGCCAGCCAGGCCGATCTGGCCCGCTTCCGCAGCGAGGCGGAGGCGGCAGCGCGGCTGGATCACCCCGGCATCGTCTCGATCCTGGAGGTGGGGGAGCACGAGGGCATGCCCTTCTACTCGATGCAGTTCATCGAGGGGACGACGCTGGCCCGTCGGCTCGCGGATGGGGGCGTGCCGCCCCGCGACGGCGCGCGGCTCCTGGCGAAGGTGGCCGACGCGATCCATGCCGCCCACGCCCGCGGCGTGCTCCATCGCGACATCAAGCCCTCCAACATCCTCATCGACGCCGCCGGTGAGCCGCATGTCTCCGACTTCGGTCTCGCCAAGCGACTCGAAGCGGATCAGTCGGTGACGCACACCGGCGCGATCCTGGGAACTCCCTGCTACATGTCACCGGAGCAGGCGGCCGGGAGCCGGGGAGAAATCGGGCCGTCGAGCGACGTCTGGAGCCTGGGGGCGATCCTCTACCAGATGCTCACCGGCCGGCCGCCGTTTCAGGCGGCGAGCCCGATGGACACGCTTCTGGCCGTGCTCGAATCCGATCCCCCCGTGCCGCGGTCGATCGATCGGCAGGTGGACCGTGACCTCGAGATGATCGCGCTGAAGAGCCTGCAGAAGCCGCAGGAACTGCGGTACGCCTCGGCCGCCGATCTGGCCGCCGACCTGCGGGCGTTTCTCGCCGGGGAGCCGATGGCGGCGCGGACCGGCGGCCTGTCCGACGTGGTCGCGAGGCTCTTCCGCGAAACGCATCATGCCGTCGTGCTCGAGAACTGGGGCCTGTTGTGGATGTGGCATTCGGTCGTCGTGCTCGCGCTGTCGGTGATCACCGACGTGCTCGCCTGGCAGGGCGTCGAGTCGCGATGGCCGTACCTCGTGCTGTGGGGAGGCGGGCTCGCGCTGTGGGCGCCGATCTTCTGGGCCCTCCGCCATCGGGCCGGGCCGGTGACGGCCGTGGAGCGGCAGATCGCGCACGTCTGGGGGGGCACGGTGATCGCGAGCGTGATGCTCTTCTGGGTGGAGGCGCTCCTCGGCCTGCCGGTGCTCAGGCTCTCGCCGGTGCTGGCACTGCTGGCGGCGCTCGTCTTCTTCGCCAAGGCGGGCATCCTGTCGGGAGCCTTCTATATCCAGGCCGCCGTGCTCTTCGGGACCGCGCTTGTGATGTGCCTCGTGCCCGGCTACCAGCACGTCATCTTCGGCCTCGTGAGCGCCGCCTGCTTCTTCCTGCCGGGCTACAAGTACTACCGGCAGCG
>CAZONY010000441.1:0-752 GCA_964581215.1 uncultured Chitinophagaceae bacterium
CGTATTCCGTGCGGTCCCGTTGCCGTCGATGGCGACACCATGATTCGACCCCTGGCCACCACCTGACACCGCTCCGCCGACGCCAGTGATCGAAAGCGAGCCCGAGCCACCCGCTGCCACGGTCGCACCGCCGCGAATGTAGACGCCGAATTGCTGCGAACCGGACAAGTTTCCACCGCGGCCCTCGATAACAATCGAGCCTGACACGGTCGACACCGAGATCGCCCCGTTGATATCGACACCGGTGAATTGTCCGGACGCCTGCGAGCCGCTATCGGCGTCGAGCGTGATGTTGCCGGCATCGGTCGTGAGATTGGCCGAGACGGAGATGTTGCGGGCCGCAGCCACGTTCAGGCCAGCCGAGCCCGAAAACGAAGCAGCATTGGCGATCGTCACCGCGCCCGGCGTGTTGTTGAGCGTGATCGTGAAATCATCGACGTAGGAGCCTGAACTGGAGCCAAAGGATGCGGACGTGCCGGACTGGCTATCGGTGATCGCGACGGTATTGAGCGCGAGCGCACTTGTGATCGTGAGCGTTGTCGAACCGTTGCCCGTGAGACCGGTCGTGTTGGACCCCGTGAAGTTGCTCGTGGACGTGAAGACGTAGTTGCCTCCACCGCTGCTCGTCAGCGTGATCGCCTCGCTGGCATTGTCGAGGTCGATCGCGAGCGTGCGGCCGTCATACGTAAACGCCGCCAGCAGCGCCCGGCTCTCGAGCGACTCGCTCGCCAGGCTGATCGACTGCCCGATGC
>CAZONY010000441.1:762-2250 GCA_964581215.1 uncultured Chitinophagaceae bacterium
GCCGCTTGCGTCGCCGACGCGAACCTTGCGGCTGCGTCTCCGCCTGCGTGCCCGAACCCGTGCGAAACCACTCGCGACCGAAGAATGACCACACCATGTCAGCACGTCCTTGCGACCATCAACCGTGATGAAGACACCATCCAGCGGAACCACCGCCACATCGGCGCGCAATCCCGCTTCTACCCGAATCAAGGTAGCAGAGACCCCACCCCGGTTCACAAGAGCCATGCGACTCGGACTCAATCACCCTCTCGGCGATCCAAACAACCGCCCGGCACATCCGCTACGGACCGCCCTCAAATGGCCACATGAGGCCGCACAGTTTGTCAAAATCACCGAGCAGCGGCTTTGGAAAAGCCGCTCCGTGGCGAATGACAATCTAGGGAGACTCCGAGAGACCGATTAGGCCTTCGTGACGATCCCGAACTGCGCCAGCAATGGCAGCGTGTTACCCAGGAAATTGCTGCACGCCTGCTCGACGATCTGCTTGCGGGCGGCCGCGTCGGTCACCGGCTGGCCATTCTGCTGGAGTGAACGGCCGCTGCCGGCCAGCCGCGTCTCCACCCGCTCCGCCAGGCCGTCGCGGCCCCGTTCGACCAGTTCGTGGAGGATCGCCGCGTCGAAATCGCCGAGCATATGCCCCGTGCCGGTGGCCTCGCTGGCGAGGGCGACCGTCCGCCCGCCGAGCGCGTCGGCTGTCAGGATCGCCTGGTTGAAGGCATGCGAGAGCTTGACCTTGTCGAGCACGGCCGGAGCGGCCGACGGGAGGGCACTACCGATGACGTCGAACATCGCCATCGCCACACCCGCATCGACGGCCCGCATGATGTCTTCCGCCGACGTACCCTTGAGCTTGTCGGATGCGACGATCTCCGACATGCGCATGCTCTTCTCGCCGAGCATGCCGAGCAGCGTCTGGTAGAGCGGCCCCTGCACGGTCGACGTGACCACGCCGAGGTTGGTCTTGAACGGCAGCGTGATCCCTGGGCGGGCGACGCGGTAATGGAGGTCGTCGGTCTCGCGGAGCCGATCCTCCACCGTCGGCATCGCCTTTGGGGCCTTCGAGTAGACGTCCCAGCGGAAGGCCGTGTTGGCACAGAAGTCTTTGTGGGCCTCGGTCACGAGCCGATTCGTCGTCGTGCGGAAGAGTTCGTGGAACTCGGGCTTCACGCACAGGTCCCAGAAGTTGGTGAACACCGGCAGGCTGCCGACGAAGCCGAGGCCGGCCCCGCCGAACATGCCCGCCACATCCGCGAAGTAGAAGGCCGTCCAATGCTCGTTGAGATATTCATGGACGAGGTAGGCCACGTCCTGCTTGAGCAGGGCATCGACATAGGCCGCGGCCCGGGGATTGTCCTCGAAATACTTGGCCTGTTTGTCACGGATGAAGACGAGATAGGCCATCGCGTCGCGGACCCGCTGGGGACCGTCGCCCTGTCGCAGCAGCGCGTATTGGCGGAGGATGCCGCGGATCGGCTGGAGGTGGGC
>CAZONY010000442.1:0-1925 GCA_964581215.1 uncultured Chitinophagaceae bacterium
ACTGCTCATTGTGCGTCTGTATCGAGAGACGGTGCAGCGGCCACTGGACTTCGTGGCTGACCTTTTCGAAGAAGCCCATCTTCTTGTTCTGGATCACGCTGCCCCCGAGCAGGTGGCCGACCTCGCGGATCACGACCGGCCGCGTGGTGAGCACGCGGGCGCCATGCACCCACTGCATCTGCACGAATGAATCGACCGGTCGATCGAACCGCACGCTGGCCGCCAGCAATCGGCGGGCGGCTTCCCGACCGACGAGCTGCATCTGCATGTTGAGGCCCGGCAACCGAGGTTCGATGAACCGGACGGGGCCGGAGATGCGAACGACCTCCCCCTTCTCGCCGCGGTCGTGCATCGGTAGTCGGATGAATTCGTCGGGCTTCACGGCGGCCACGGTCGCTGTCACGACCTCGACGAACTCGGGTGATGCGGCCTCGACGTCGTCTTCCGCGATGAGGCCGACGTCATGGCCGCCATCGACGATCGCCTGCCACGCCCGGCGGTGGGACAGAAAGCAGCCGATTTCCGCCCGGCCGAGCGCGAAGGGATAGCGGGGTTCGAGGAGATGCCGGCCGCTGACAGCGTCGCATGCATCCTGCGACAGGCCGCGGCCGTCGACGGCGGGAAGAAGGTCCGCCGCCAGGGGAAGGCTCGCCGCGAGCGTCAGCGCCTGCTGCCGCCGCGCGGTGGCACGCTCGAGGTGGATGATGAAGGCCTTCGCTTGCATACAGGCTGCCTGCCAAGTTGCCGGAACCATAGAAAAGTCGGTTTTTGGTGTCGAGACACATGATGGAGTCCATCCCCGCCGGTCAGTCGTGGGCGAAGATGGGCAGGCAGGGAAATCGCGGGGCTTTTGTGGCCGCGCCGCGGCCGTTCATCCCTGCGGCGGATGTGGTTCGCCCGCTCGATCCTCGTCGGGGGCCGGTGGCTCGCCTCCGGGGAGGTCGTCGAGCATCTTCGTGAAATTGAAGTCGCCGAATCCCCCGGAGAGCCCGAAGGTTTCGCCGCCGTCCCCGGGGGCGTCCGCTGTCCTCGACGGCGGCGTGGTCGGAGGGATCGCGGCCGCCGGCCGCTCTCGGGGCGTTCCTTGCGGACGGGTCCGCAGCCGCTCCGCCACGCCGGCCAGCCAGGCCGGCGTGGGAAACGCGTAGGGACGAAATTTTTCCAGGGTGCCCGTCTCCTCGTGGATGAACAACGCCCGCTGCGGGCCGAGCTTGCTCGCCGCCGGGCTGTCGATCAACTGGCTCGAGTCGGTGCCGCTCATCTGGAACACCGTCCGCAGTTCGAACTCCTTGAGCGTGTTGCGGTCGAAGGTGCGCATCAGGTTCGTGAGCGAGTCGCACCAGATGATCGCGTGCACACCCACGGGGGGGCCGTCGCGCAGGATCGCGTTGAAATGATCGGCCGGGCCGAGCTTCTTCTCGCTCCCAAAGGAAAAGCCGAACCCGCCTTCGTCCTTCCGCAGCTCGCGGAACCGGCCCAGATCGCGGATGACGAGGAAGACGGCCTCGGCGTCGGAGATCTGTCCGTCGATCCGCCGCTGCACCTCGGCCGCAAGCCGTTCCAGGGCCCCGGCCACGCCCAGCCGGCCTGCCACCTCCACCTCGTGCGGCAGGTGACCGGCGAGCTGCGCGAGCATGAGGTCGGGCTTCTCCTCGGCGATCGCCGGCTCCACCAGCACGAAGCGGGCCGCCCGGCCCATCGCGCCGCCGGGGTGCGGGTCGTGGCCGGCCGCCAGGCTCATGATCGCCATCGCCAGCAGGCTCGCACCGAGATCCTCCCGCTGTCCGACGATGAGCAGGTTCGCGCCTCCCTGGCGACGAAACACGGCGGCGGTAGGGTCCTTGATCGCGATCGCATCGCCGAGCCAGGACTGCGATGCGACCGGCTCGCGCCCGTGCACGGTCCGCGATTCGAGCAGTTCCGTA
>CAZONY010000442.1:1973-2240 GCA_964581215.1 uncultured Chitinophagaceae bacterium
CGCCTGATTGCCGTCGAAGACGATGCGGGGCAGCTGCGGGATGTCGGTTCGCCGGTCGGCGAGGGCCCGCAGGGCGCCGAGATACCGTGCCCGCCGCTCGTCGTTGAGGAAGACCACCTGGAAGGGATTGTTGCCCTCGACCATGCCGTTGGCGTCGTTGTAGATCGCCTCGCCGGGGCGGGTGAGCAGCCGGGCGGCGGTGTTGTCTTCGGAAAGGATGAGGCTGGAATCAGCCTCGTTGCATTGCAACGCGATGCGAACCGCCAT
>CAZONY010000443.1:0-2237 GCA_964581215.1 uncultured Chitinophagaceae bacterium
TGCGCCAACACCGCCTTCCGCTGGGACATCTATTCCAAGGCTCCCAAGGCGATGCCGTCCCTGCAGGATCGGCTCCGCGAAGTGGACGATCTCCACTATCGCGTCGCCCGGCCCGGCATCACGCTCCCCTTCAAGACGAATCTCGGCGTGGTCACCTCGACCGTGCAGGGGCCCCTCTACCAGACGCTGCTCGGGATGCTCACCGAAAAAAGCATGCGGATGTCGGAGATCGTCGCGTCCGACAAGCTCAAGGGCACGCCGGCGGAAGACATCATGCGGGCTGTCGATGCCGGCGTCGCCATGGCGATGTTCGACGTCATCGGCAGTGCCCTGCCGTCGGCCGCTCCTACCGTGCCCGACAAGATCAAGCTGTCGCACGCTTTCAACCAGGCGATGCTCAACGCCGAGGCGCTCGGCGGTCGCACGGTCGCCCTGGCCAGCGAGGCCACCGGCACCGGCCACATGCTCGGCGATTTCGACGCCGCGATTCTCCATGAGCTGGTCGAGCGGGGCCGCGACGGCCTGGCAGCCCGCGTGGAGACGCGGCTGGCCGGCAGCGGCCGGTCGCTCCAGCAGAATGGCCAGCCGGTGACCGACGCGGCCGCCCGCAAGCAGATCGTCGAGCAGGCGTGCAGCAATTTCCTGGGCAACACGCTGCCCCTGCTGGCGCAGTTCGGCATCATCACGAAGGCCTGACAGCCCTCCCGGGTCTGCCCAGATTCCCATTCCGGGAAAGCGGCTGCGTGGCAGCCGCACGAGGTCGCTTTTTAACCGAAGCTGCAGCCAGTCTTTTGCCGATCGACGCTCGTCCGTAGCGGATGTGCGGGCCGGTCGTTCGCCGCGGCGGCAGGCCGACGGAAATTGCCGGCCACGGCTCTTGCGGACGGGGGTGGGACGTCTGCTACCTTTACTCGTTGGATTGTGGACGGGTGCGCCGCGAGCGCAGCAGTCCCGGTCATGGTGTCTTCATCACGGTTGATGGTCGCAAGGATTTGCTGACATGGTGTGGTCATTCTTCGGTCGCGATTGGTGGCGCACGGGTTCGGGCACGCAGGCGGAGACGCAGCCGCGGGGTTCGCGTCGGCGACGCAGGCGGCTCGCGGCGCGCGACCGGGCGCATCAGCTGGGGAGCAGTGCGCGCATCGGGCAGTCGATCAGCCTGGCGAGCGAGTCGCTCGAGAGCCGGGCGATGCTGGCGGCCGCCAGTTTTGATGTTGGCACCGGGCAGCTTTCGATTGTCTTCGAAGAAGATGGCTCGACTGCCGAGGCTGTCACCGCTGAGGTGACAGGAGGCAATATTGTTTTGTCGGGCGCCGTCACTGGTGCGACAAGCACGAGTGCCGCGAGCGTCACCTCGATCGTCCTCTCGGCGATTGGGACGAGCACCGCGCAGCAGATGACGTTCGGGGGCAGCACCGCCTTCTCGCTCTCCTCGGGTCTCTCAAGCACCGGCGTCGATACGGTCACCATCACACAGGAGATCAGCACCGGCACGGCGAACATCTCTCTCACCGCGCCGCGGAACATCTCCGTTTCGGCGAGCCTTACGACAACGAGCGGCACCATTACGCTCGACGCTGATAGCGGCTCGCCGGCGTCCGGATCATTCACCGGGGTAAACATCGCTGGTGAGTTCTTCGTGTCGACCACGTCAGGCTCGATCGTCATCGATGGCCGCGGTGGCGACACGGTCGGCGCGAATCAATACGGCGTCTTTATTGGGGGCGGCGCGATCGTGGCCGCCGGTGGCTCAGGCTCGCTTTCCATCACAGGCTTCGGCGGCGGCGCGGTTGGCCAGGGCTCGAATCATGGCGTCGCCATCGACGGCGGCGGGACTGCGCGGAATACGGTCGTGAAGACCGCCGACGGCAACCTCTCCATCACGGGCACCGGCGGCAGCGGCGGTGCGGGAGACAACTACAACATCGGCGTCGTTGTCCAGTATGGCGGCGTGGCCACCTCCAGCGGCTCGGGCACGGTGACCGTGAGCGGCAAGGGCGGCGGCTTCAAGTCAGACAACAACTGGGGCGTCCGTCTGGACGGCAGCACCGGCGGTGCAACCACCGACGGCACGTTCATTTCGTCGAGCGGCGGTGCCATCACGGTCAACGCCACGGCGGGAGTCGGCTCCAACTCCTATCCCCTATCTTTCATCGACCTCGGGTCGATCGGCACGACGACCGCGATTGCCGGGCTGTCGTCGCTCAACCACAACGTCACGATCAAGACGGTGCAGG
>CAZONY010000444.1:0-2235 GCA_964581215.1 uncultured Chitinophagaceae bacterium
TGCGACGCCAGCCTGCGGGTGGCCGGCGTCGAGATTCTTTCCAGTCGCGACACCCGCGACCATGTGCGGGCGGTGGAACGCGACGGCAGGTTTCTGGAATCGTTCGTGGGACGGTCGCTGGACGAACTTGCCGCGGCGCGGCCCGCCAAGACGGATGCCGTGGCCGGGGCCACGCTGACGAGCCTGGCGATCAGCGAGGCGCTCGTTCGAAGGCTCGGTGGCGCTGCGACGGGGGGCCGTTTCGAAAGTCCGCCCGGCCTCGAGGACCTGCGGATAGTCTTCCCATCGGCGGTGCGGATCGAGACGGATGCCGGCGATCCTGCCGTCATTCGCGTCGCCGACGCGGCAGGCATCCCGCTCGGTTGGGCTCTGCGAACGAGTCCCGCAGCGGATCGGGTGATCGGCTACCAGGGGCCGACCGACGCGATCGTCGGCTTCGATGCCGAGGGAAAAGTCTGCGGCGTGGCCGTGCTCGCCTCGTTCGACAACGAGCCGTATGCGGGGTATGTCCGCGATGACGAGGCGTTTCGCGGTGTGTACCGCGGCATGACGATCGAAGAACTGGCCGGGCTCGATGGGCGCGAGCCTTACGTCGAGGGCGTGAGCGGCGCGACGATGACGAGCCAGGCCGTCGCGGAGGGAATCGTGCGGGCGGCGCGGGCGCGGCATGGCGCGGATGCCGCTGGCCGGGGCATCGCCGGATCGGCTGGAGCGATCGTCTCAGCGGTGCGGGGCATCGACGCCCCGCAGTGGGGTGCCTTGGGCGTGATCGCGGCCGGCATCGCGACCGGATTCACGCGACTGCGCGGCACGTGGTTCGGGCGGCTCGCGATGCCGATCGCCGTGCTGGCCTACCTCGGCTTCGGGGCCGGAGCCCTGCTCTCCCAGGCGCAGGTGCTGGGCTGGGCGCAGGCCGGCGTGCCCCGTGGGGCGGTCGTGCTCACCGTGCTCGCCGTGGCGGCGATCGCGCTGCCGGTGACGACCCGCAGAAATATCTACTGCGCCCACCTCTGCGCCCACGGGGCGGCGCAGCAGCTGATCGTGCGGCTCGTCAAGCCGAAGCGGAGTCTTCCCCCGTCGCTGCGACCCTGGCTGCGGGCCCTGCCGTGGGCGCTGCTGGCCGTGGCGATCCTGGCCGCCACGCTGCATCTGCCGATCAGCCTCGTCGATCTCGAGCCGTTCGATGCCTACCTGCCGACGGTGGCGGGCGTCGCCGCCATCATCATCTTCTGTGTCAGCCTTGCAGTGAGCTGCGCGGTCCCGATGGCCTATTGCCGGCACGGCTGCCCGACCGGCGCGCTGCTCGAGCATCTGCGGTTCCACGGCCGTGCCGATCGGGTGACCTGGCGGGATGCCGTGATGCTGGGCTGCCTGGCCGTCGCGGCGGGCATGCGCTGGTGGCCGGCATGAACCATTTTCTCATGGCATGCGTCGTCGTCGGTGCTGCCGGAGCCACGGCGGCGGAGCTGCCGACGCTCGCCGGCGCGGCGATGGGAACGACCTATCGCGTCGTGCTGGGGGCGGATCTTTCCGGTCGCTCCCGAGGCGAGGTGCATCGCGAGGTCGAGGCAGTGCTGGCGCGGATCGATGAGGCGGCGAACACGTGGCGGCAGGATTCCGATGCGAGCCGGTTCAATCGCGCTGCTGACGGCGAGTGGGTGGCGGTCTCGGCCGATCTGGTGGCGATCGTCGAGATCGCCCGCGGCGTGCACGGCCGCTCCGGCGGCAGGTTCGACATCACGATCGCCCCGCTCCTGCGGCTCCCGTCGGGGATGGCTCCGGAAGGCCGAGCCGCGGTCGCGCTGGCCCGCGTCGGTATGCAGCATCTCGAATCGCGGGCGTCTCCCCCTGCGCTTCGGAAACGGGCGAGCGGCGTGGAGATCGATCTGGGCGGCATCGGGCCCGGGTATGCCGTCGATCGGATCGGTGAGCGACTGCTGGAGCTCGGGTCGGCAGCGCACCTGGTCGAGCTCGGTGGCGAGGTGCGGGCCTGGGGGACGAGGCCCGACGGGGAGCCGTGGCGGGTGCGGGTGCGCGGGCCACTCGTCGTGGATCACGCGGCCGGCGTCATCGAGCTCTCGCCGGGCGAGGCCGTCGCATGGGCGACGAGTCGCCCCGGTCGATCGCCCGTCGATCCAAGGACGGGCGCGGTGGCCGATCGTGGTCCTGAGACGGTGAGTATCCGGGCAGCGACGTGTGCCGAGGCCGACGCCGCGGCGGTCGCCGCACTCTTGC
>CAZONY010000445.1:0-2235 GCA_964581215.1 uncultured Chitinophagaceae bacterium
GCCGTCTGAAGCCGTCGAGGGAAGGGGTTGTGACTATTTTTAAGTCCATTCGGCAGCGTGCCGGCCAACTGCTTGGCCCGGCCGGAAAAGTCGGGTAGCCTTTTCCAGCCTTCCTGACCGATAGAGTCGGGGGATTTTTGACGTCTCGCGTTTCCACGCAGCCACCTTCAAGGGCTTTTTCCATGCGGATGCTCCGTCGCCGTCAGCCATTTTCGCTTCAGTCCTTGGTGCGGTCGCTGTTTGCACGTTCGCGTGCGGCCCGTCGCATGGGTGGCCGGGGTCGGCGGCGTGAGGTGTTTGCGGCGCAGTTCGACGGCGGCCGCTCGGCTTTGAGTCAGCCGAGCGTGCACGGCTTCGACACGCTGGAGCAGCGGGTGGCGTTATCCGCCAACGACATTCTCGTGAGCCTGACGAACAACCGGGTGGTGCTGGCGTTGGACGCGGCCGGCGCGACGATCGACAGCCTGAGCACGAGTTATGCGGGCAGCACGGTGACGATCACGGCGGCGACGGCGGGGACGGTCAGCACGAGTTCTCCGATCACCGGCATCACGGTGGTGGACGACACGATCACGGTGGACCTCAATCTGATCCCGAAGTTCGCCGGGATCACGGTGCTCGGCGGCGCGGGCCTCGACCAGATCACGATCGGCGACGGGGGCATCAACCTCGGCGCGGTCACGAAGGGGGCGACGAACCAGGGCTTCACGATCGACACTGGGGTGGGGATTTTTGACCGGGTCACGGTGGTGAGCCCGATCGCGACGAAGGGCCTGGGCGAGGTGAGCCTGACGACGCGGGCCACCGAACTCGGCGGCGGCGTCCTCCTGGCGGCGAATGTGACGACGCCCAAGGGCTGGCAGACCTACTCCGGCCCGGTGCTGGTGGGGCCGCTGGTGACGACGGCGATTGCGCTGCCGTACGCGCCCGAGGTTGCGCTCAAGGCGGGCAGCACGATCAACTTCACCGACACGGTGGACGGTGCCTCGCGGCTGACGCTTTCGACGCCGAAGGCGATCTCGTTTTCCGGCACGGTGGGCGGTGTGACGCCGCTGGCCGGTCTGACGATCTCGAAGGCATCGAGCACGACGTTCGCCAAGGCGATCCACCTCGACGGCGACAGCCTGCTGCCCCGGGCGCTTGGCCCTGCGCCCGTGACGAGCGGCCTGGTGATCGGGAAGGGTGTGAACAACGTGGTGTTCGCGGGTCCGGCGTCGCCGCAGAGCACGATCACGGGCTTCAGCGGAGCCGGCATCCAGTTCGTGGGCGGTTCCCTTGGCTCGCGGCTCTTGAATGTCGCGAGCACGCAGAATGGCACGGGCCTGCAGATGGGGCCGGGCTCCTACCGGGGCACGGTGATCGCGGGCAACTCGTTCTCGGAGAACGAGGGCGATGGCGTGTCGCTGTCGGCCGCGCGGAACGTGAAGTTCGGCGGCGCGGGCGCGGGCAACACGGTGATCTTCAACGGCGGCTACGGCATCCGGGCGACCGGCACCTCGACCGGCTCGGTGGTGCAGCCCAACAACCAGATTGCGAACAACGTGCGGGACGGCATCCGCGACCTGACGCTGGGCAGCGGCGGCGGCCGCGTGGCACCGGCCCCCGGGCTGAAGGTGAAGTTCACATCGCTCGGTCTGGCGGCCGCGAAGGCGGCGGCCAACGGGCTGTATGGGTTCACGATCGCGATCGACGTCAACGGCGTGGCGATCGGCTCCGACGGCTCGGTGAACACGAAGACCGGGCTGACGGATCTCGACGCGAGCGTGCAGGCGAGCAACGTGGATCCGGTGCAGTCGACGGAGTTCCGGCGGATCGGCAGCAAGATCTACACGAATGCCGCGGAACTGGGCGCGACGGGCACGCCGTGGGTGGTGCTCAATACGGCGACGCAGGGCGAAGAGGAGGCGGTGTTCTTGACCAGCAGCCTGGTCTCGGGCCTGACGCCGCAAAGCGCGCTAGCGGCACTGGCGTTCCCGCTGAATTCGTTCGCAGGCACTCCCGTCGCCGGCGGCACGGAGTATCAGGCGCAGATCGGCAAGTCGACGCTGGCGGCGATCCTGCCGCTCGCGGAGCTGACGCCGCTGGGCTTCTTTCCCGTGTTCGGCAACGAGGCGGTGCCTGTCACCGTCGTCGTGAACAAGCAGGGGCTGGTGAGCCAGTTCACAGCGTCGGTCGAAGGGCTCGCGATCACGGTCAACCTGCGGGACTACGGCAAGTCGTTCAGCGTCGTGACGC
>CAZONY010000446.1:0-2234 GCA_964581215.1 uncultured Chitinophagaceae bacterium
CTGCTCGTGCGGCCGGACGACCTCGTGGTGATCAAACTCCAGGCGGGCCGCATCATCGATCGAGCCGATGCCGCCATGGTGCTTCGGGAGAATCGAGACGAGATCGACTTTCAGCGGCTGCATCGGGAGATCACGCGCCACGTGCTCGTCGCCGACTATCGAGAGATCTGGCGAGACGCATTTCCTGCCGAGCCTGTGCCGGAGATATGCTGACTGACGCCGTGGCGCGGTGCACCGGAGGCTTTCGATGACCGTCCGACTCAACAAGCGGGAGTTTCTGCAGTCCACGCTCGGCATGGGCGTCGCCGGCGCGGCCACGTCGGCCGGCGCGGCCGATCCGGCGCCTGATGCGGCGGGCGCGGCTGGTGCCGAGGCCGCCGCCGCCCCCGACCTGCTCGACCCCGCCTTCGATTCGGTGGACGACCGCGGGTTCACGTCCGACGCGATCCATCTCGGCGAGGCTCCGGGCTTCAGCGTCACGCCGATCGAGCAGGCGAAGAACGTCCGCGGCAGCTACCAGCGGCCGGGCCACAACGCCACGCTCACGGCCTTCGAGACGAAACTGCGGTCGCTCGAGGGGGGCGAGAAGGCCGTGTCGGGGCCCTGCGGCATGTCGATCATCTCGCAGGCGCTGCTCACGTTCCTGTCCGCCGGCGACCGGCTCGTCGTCCACCGCTGCGTCTACGACAACGTGATGAAGCTGCTCCGCAATCATCTCGTGCGGCTCGGGATCGACGTCGCCTTCGTGGACATGACCGACCCGGCGACGCTGCGGGCGGCCCTCGCGGAGAAGCCCGCGAAGGTCGTGCACTTCGAGCCCTACGTGAACCCGACCTGCGAGGTGCTCGACGCCCCGGCGCTGATCCGCGCGGCGAAGGACGCCGGTGCCCTGTGCATCGTGGACAACACCTGGCTCACGCCCTACCTCTACCAGCCGCTGCGGCACGGGGCGGACCTCGTGATCCACAGCGCCACGAAGTATCTCGGGGGACACGGGTCGGCGATGGGGGGCATCGTCTGCGGCGCCGACAGGCACGTGGCCGCCATCCGCGAGACGATGAACGCGATGGGGGGCATCCTCCGTCCGTTTGACGCCTTCCTCATCACGCAGGGCGTGAAGACGCTCGCCCTGCGGATGCGGCAGCACACCGCGTCGGCCCTGGACGTTGCCCGGTTCCTCGAGGCGCACCCGAAGGTGGCCCGCGTGCGCTACGGCGGCCTGCCGTCGTGGTCGGGCCATGCCGTGGCCGCGACGTACCTCAAGGGCACGGGCGGCATGCTGGGCGTGGAGTGGAAGGACGAGGCGACGTGGCGGGACTTCCTCGGCCGGCTCAAGCTCAGCAAGCCGTGGGTCAGCCTGGGTGACGTGGTGACGCTCGTCTCGAAGCGGGATCCCGAGCCGGACCGGGCGATCCCGCCCCGCTACACGCGGATCTCCATCGGCCTCGAGGACACGGCCGACATCATCGCCGACTTCGAGCAGGCCCTCGCGTGAGCAGGCCATGGAGTCGCCGCAGCGTCGTGCAGCTGGCCGCCGGCGGCGTGCTCGGCGTGGCCACCCGCGGTCTCGCCGGGGCACTCGAGGCCGAGGTGGCCGATCCGGCGCCGGCGAAGGGCGCCTACGACGTGATCGTGGTCGGGCTCGGCGCCATGGGCTCGGCCTGCCTCTACCAGCTGGCCTCGCGCGGCGCGAGCGTGCTGGGCCTCGAGCAGTTCGACCTCGCCCACGCGCTTGGCAGCAGTGGCGGTCTCTCGCGACAGACGAAGGTGATGCCCTACGTTGGAGGCCAGTTCGAGCCGATCATCCGCCGTGCGAACGAGAACTGGGCGCGGCTGGAGAAGGACTCGGGGCAGAGGATCTTCGAGCGCTGCGGCTGGCTGCTGCTGGGTGCCGGCGACCAGCGGCCGCCGGAGGCCGTCGCGGCGACCTGCGAACGGCTCGAGCCCGCCGCGCTCGCCGCGCGATTCCCGCAGTTCGCGGACCTTCCCGAGGGAACGTCGGCCATCCTCGATCGCGAAGGGGGCTTCCTGCGGCCGGAGTTGGCGATCGCGTCGCACTGCCGCGTGGCACTGGCCAAGGGGGCGCACATCCGGGCGCGGGAGCCCGTGATGGCCTGGGAAGCGGATGACGCGGGGATCCACGTGACGACGGAGAAAGGCCGCTACCGGGCCCGGCACCTCGTCATCGCCGCGGGGGCATGGAACGGCACGCTCGTTCCCACCCTGCGAGAACG
>CAZONY010000447.1:0-2233 GCA_964581215.1 uncultured Chitinophagaceae bacterium
CAGGGATACCAGCCGCCCCGGCCCCTGCCCGCGGCCCGCAGTTCGGCCGGCGAGTCGCCGTAGGCGTCGTTGCCGATCACGACCAGCGAGACGTCCATCCCGATCCGCTTGGCCGCGAGCAGGATGGATCGCAGCCGGTCGCGGAAGGTGACGGCCGCGGGGTCGTCGAAGCCGTTGAAGTGGTGCATGTCGTACCAGACCATAAGCTCGTTCGTGCCCCAGAGGGCGAGGTCTTCGACGTAGCGCTCGATCTCGGGAACCGGCGCGGAGTGGTAGTAGTTGAAGAAGTGGGTGGCGAAGTAGGTGCCGCGCACCGGCTTCGTGGGCACCGACGTGCCCCGCCACGTGCCGGGCGTGAAGCCGCCCCGGTCGTAGCGGCTCGTCCGCAGGAATTTTCCTGTGCCCGCCACGAGCCCGCGGTCGTCGCGGCCCACGATCCGTACTCCGCCCCCCGGCCGGTCCTCGATCCGAAAGCCCTCAGGCCCGATGTCGTCGGCCGTGGTGAATTCCACGACCAGCGGCGCGTCGCCCTCGGTCGCGACCTTCGCATCGCAGCGGTCGGCCACCTGTCGGGCGAAGACCGTCGCGAGGCGGGCCACCACCGGGCTCGCCGGCGGCGAAAGGTGCAACCGCACGGTTTGCACCGCCGCCGGCTCCGCGGCGACGGCGGCTGCGCAGGCGCATGCGCACGTGAAGAAGATCAGGAAGCCAGGAGCGGAAGCGACTGGACTGCGGTGCGTCATCGGTGGCGTCGGTGGTTTGTCGGGAGTGATGCGATTCCACCTGCTTCCGCAGGAGGCTTCCTGGGAAACGATTCCGCGGGTCCGCGGGCTCCCGCCGGCGGATCCCCGTGCAGTAAACTAGCCAACGACCGCCGCTGCCGCTCGGGCACAAAATCGCAAAACTCTTGCACGGATGCGGAAAAGGTGCCAGCCACCAAATGGGGGCAGGCGCCACGTGCTACCTTGCCCCCACGTGCTACCTTGCGCCGTAGGTGCCGATTTCCAAGGAGGAGATTCCAATGTGGAAGACACTGGCCGTGATCACGATGGGCGGCCTGCTTCTTGCGGGTGCCGCGGCGCCAGTCGACGGGGCCGAGACCACGAAAGCGGCGGCGGACGCTGCGACATCGCGAACACGAAACGTTCGTGACTTCGGGGCCGTGGGCGACGACAAGACCGACAATACCGAAGCGTTTTCGGCGTGCCTGAAGGCGGCGATCGAGGCCGGTGGAGGCCGCGTGTTCATTCCGCACGGCATCTACCGCGGCAGAATGCTCATTCCCGGCACCAAGGCGTGGATCACCGTGGAGATCGTGGGCGAGACCGAACCGACGCCGGTCTTCGGCACGATCGGTGCGTTTCCGCTTCCGAAGAATGGCACGATCATCAAGTGCGTGGCGGAATCGGGGCCGGCGGTCATCGCAGCATTAAACACTCCCGAAAACATGTACGGCGGCTTTTCCGGGGTCAATGTGATCGTCCGGAATCTGGATGTTCGCACCTCCGACAATCCAGGTATCGGCGGCGTCGATCTCGGGCATGCGGCTCAGTGCAAGGTCGAGAACGTGTTCATCAACACCGACGTCTACAACGTGCAGGCCTCCAAGCCGACGCACGGCACCAGTGGGCTGGTCACCCCAGCCTGCAACAATGGCGCGCTGACGATCCTGCGTGACGTGGTCGTGACCGGCTATCACACGGGCATCCTCGTCAACGAGCATACCGATGGCGACAACATCGTCGTCGCGAGCAACATGCATGGCCTGAGCTTCCCGTTTGCCCATCATGCCTCGCGGTTTGGCCGCGTCGGCACCTACCGCAATGCCAACCACATCACGGTGTCGGGGCGGCATGGATTTGCGATCGAGCAATGGAACACGGAGTTTCCCGGCCCGGGACAGACGGACGCAAACAATGCCTGGCAGACGCTCGTCAGCGACATTCACGATCCGCAGAACCTGGGCGTTGCGGATCTCAATTACTGGTGCGTGAAGGGGGCGGTGGGGGCGGTGGAGGAGTTCACGAAGAACGGCGGGGCGAATATCCGAACCCGGCGGATCGGCTCGCCCCCGACTCCGCAGGAAACCACGGAGAAGTGACTCGCCATGCGATCCTCCCATTTGCCGATCGTCGCCGCGCTGGCGTTCCTGGCCTGCTGCCGGGCAGTCGCGGCCGATGACCTCTCGTACAACGAGCACATCCGGCCGATCCTGGTCGAAAACTGCTTCGGC
>CAZONY010000448.1:0-2228 GCA_964581215.1 uncultured Chitinophagaceae bacterium
TCGTCAACGGCGCGGTCGTGGCCACCCGCCGCGCCTCCACCGTGAACCTGATCCGCATCGCGGGCGGCCGTGGCGATGATTCGATCACGATCGATCTCCCGGACATCACCCGGATCAAGACCCGGCTCTTCGGCGGCGACGGAGACGACACGATCCTCGGCGGCGCGGGACGCGATCGGATTCACGGCGGCGCCGGAAGCGACACCCTCAACGGTGGCGACGGTGGCGACGCCCTGTCGGGCGGCACGGGCGATGATTCGCTCGTCGGCGCTGCCGGCAACGACCGGCTTCACGGCGACGAGGGCGGCGACACGCTCCGCGGTGGCGGCGGACGCAACGGGCTCCATGGAGGCGCCGGGCTCGACACCTTCTTCGGCAGACCGGGCAAGGACCGGGTGCGGCTCGCCGCCGGTGAAGAACTGATCGGCAATGAAACCACCAATCCTCTTCATGGTGTCGATGATCTCGAGCAGCTCCAAGCCTGGTACGTGGACGCGGCCCTGGCTCAGTGGGGATCCTGGCTGGGCCAGGAAGCCACGTCATGGGGCGGCTGGCCGATCGCGCTCGAAAACCAACGGGACGACGGGCTCGTCACGACGATGGCCGGAACGGGGGCGACTCCGTCGCAGTCGGGCGACTTCTCGGGCACCAACAACCAGGTCGCGGGCGTCGACGAGGCGGACATGGTCAAGACCGACGGCGCGCATCTGTTCGTCCTCGCCGGCGACGGCGTCGATATCGTGCAGGCCTGGCCGGCCGACACGCTCGCCGTGCTGGACCACGTCGCGATTCCCGGCTGGGAACGCGGTCTGTTTCTCACCGGCAGCCGGCTCACCGTCGTCTCCCAAGAAGATGGCTGGGCCCCGCTCGCCGACGCTGCGGTTGGTGACATCGGCCGGCTGGCGGCCTGGTACGGTTCCTGGCAGCCGCGGGTGATCGTCACCGTGATCGACGTGTCGAACCCGGCGGAAGCGACGATCGTCGAGACGACCAGCCTCGACGGCAGCCTCGTCGAGGCCCGGGCGATCGAAGGCCGCGTGCTCGTCGTGACCCAAGACAATGTCGCCATTCCCGCCCCGGCGCTGGTCGAGGACGGCAGCCGATCCGTCTACGAGGACGAGGCCGCCTACCGGCAGCGGCTCGCCGAGGCCTGGGGCACCGCGCTTCCGCGGTTCAGCGTCACGGCCTCGTCGGGCGAGTCGAGCGGCGACCTCGTCGCGCCGGGCTCCACCTACGTGCCGATCCAGGCCGGCGACGCCACCATGCTCTCGGTGGTGTCGTTCGAGGTCGGCGACGACCAGGCCGGGCCGGACGCCGTCACGTCGGTCGCGGGTATTTCGGGATCGGTCTACGCCTCGGCATCGAACCTCTATGTCTCGGCCACCCACTGGGGCGCCTGGTGGGATGCCACCGACACGGGCACCACGACCAATATCTACCAGTTTGATCTCCGCCAGCCCGACGCCCCGCTCGTGGCGATGGGGGCGGTGTCGGGAATGACGCTCAACCAGTTTTCACTCGACGAGAGCGCCGACGGGCTGCTCCGGGTGGCGACCACCAGCGGGTTCGGCGATACCGCCTCGAGCGGCGTGTTCGTGCTGGCGGCGTCGGGCGGTAACCTCCAGACGATCGGCCGCGTCACGGGGCTCGCCCCCGGCGAGCGGATCTTCTCCGTCCGCTTCGCCGGCGACGTGGGCTATGTGAGCACGTTCCGCGAGGTCGATCCGCTGTTCGTCATCGATCTGGCCGATCCCGCCGCCCCGCGGGTCGTCGGCGAACTCAAGGTGCCCGGCTTCTCCACCTACCTGCATCCGCTCGACGCCACGCATCTGCTGGGCGTCGGCCGCGACGTCGATCCGGCCACCGGCCGCGTGCTCGGCCTGCAGCTTTCCATCTTCGACGTGGCCGATCCCACCGCGCCGCAGCGGACGGCGACCTGGACATTCGCGGGCGACGGCTGGGAATCGTGGTCGGAGGCCCTCTGGGACCACCATGCCCTCAGCTGGTTCGGCGACCAGGGCATCCTCGCCCTGCCGGTGCAGCAGGGATCCTGGTGGGAGGGCACGAGCGGCCTCGTGGTCTTCCGCGTCGATCCGAACTCGCCGGAGGGGTTCACGAACCTCGGCCAGATCAGCCACGAGGGCCCCGTGCAACGGAGCGTGCGGATCGGCGAATTCCTCTACTCCATCTCGGCCGGCCAGGTGAAGGCGCATCGCCTCGACGACCCC
>CAZONY010000449.1:0-969 GCA_964581215.1 uncultured Chitinophagaceae bacterium
CGGCCTCGGCGCGGCGATTGACTACGTGTCGCGTCTCGGCCGCGAGCACATCGCCGCCTACGAGCACCATCTCCTCGACTATGCCACCGGGAAACTCTCGGCCATCGACGGCTTGCGTCTGGTCGGCACGGCGCGGGAGAAGGTGGGCGTGCTTTCATTCGTGATTCCGGGGCTCGATCCGATCGAGATCGGCAAAGCCCTCGATCGGGAGGGGATCGCGGTCCGTGCCGGACACCACTGCGCGCAGCCGTCGCTACGGCATTTCGGGCTCGAAGCGACGGTCCGGCCATCGCTGGCGTTTTACAACACGACCGCGGAAATCGATCGGCTGGCCAGTGTGGTGCGGAGCGTGGCCCGGCGACGGTGAAGGACGTTGGCCGCGACGTGCCCATGTGGGGCAGGCTTCAGCCTGCCAAGCCGGCCGCATTCGCATAGCGACGACGCGTTCGCAGGCTGAAGCCTGCGCCACACGGGGGTAAATGCCCTGCCCTGGCAATCTGGGCTAATTCAATCGATCGTGGCGTTTGTGCCGATAAGGTGGATTGGTCGTCCATCTGTGCCGACGTGAATCACACGAGGCATCACCGTCCTCCCGCGTCGTCGGACAGAGGTGTGGTTTTGGCTCGAGCCGGTCGTTCACGAGGTTTTGCCACGCGGGCTGCGATCGCCCTGGCGCTGGGCATCGCGTTTGGTGGACCCGCCCGCGCGGCCGAGTCAGCGCCCGAGCCGCCGCCGGTCGCCGAGGAGTTGCCGCCCCCGGAGTCGGTCATCGACCGTCTCGCGGAGGTTGAGAAGAGGCTCGGCAAGCTCGTCGATGCCGCGGACAAGAAGAAGAAAGACGACGCCCAAAAACCGTCGCTCGTGATGTCGGGGCAGGTGCAGATCGACCAGGTCTATTTTTCCCAGGATCCGACGAGCATGGCCGATCTCGGCGACCTGCAGGACGGGGCCCAGTTCCGCCGGCTCCGT
>CAZONY010000449.1:979-2221 GCA_964581215.1 uncultured Chitinophagaceae bacterium
CAGTTTCAAATCGCTCGAGTATTCGCTCGGCGTCGATTTCGCGTTGGCCAGCCAGCCGAGTTACCTCGACAACTACCTCGAATTCAAGGATCTCCCCTGGCTGCAGCGGGTGCGGGTGGGGCACTACTTCGAGCCCTTCTCACTCGAGCGGGTCACGCAAAACCGCAACAACACGTTCATGGAGCGGTCACTCGTCGATACGTTCGCCCCGGCCCGCAACGTCGGCATCATGACCTACGGCAATCTGCTGAACGAGCGGGCCACCTACGCGATCGGGACGTTTCGCACCAACAGCGACAACGTCGGCAACGACACCTTCGACAGCGGCCAGGCCCTGACGATGCGCGGCACGTGCCTGCCCTTCTGGAACGAGCGGAGCGACGGCCGGTATTACCTCCATCTCGGCGCCGCCTACAGCTATCGCAACGCCTATCAGGATCAGGTGCGGTTTCGCAACACGCCCGAGATTCGCAAGGCGCAGCCCCTCGGCTCGCCGACGGCAAATCCGGGCACGCCGCCGTTCGCGCCGATCTTCGTCGATACGGGCAACATCGCCGCCAACCACTTCCAGCTCTTCGATCCGGAATTCGCCCTCATCATGGGGCCGCTTTCACTCCAATCCGAGTATGCCTTCGCCACGGTCGATCAGATCGGGGGCCCGGCGCTCTTCTTCAACGGCTACATGGCCCAACTGAGCTACTTCCTCACGGGCGAGCACCGCCCCTACGACCGCCTGCAGGGGATCCACAAACGGATGGAGCCGTTCGAGGATTTCTTTCGGGTGCGGACGAAGCGGCAGGGCATCCAGACGGGGCTCGGGGCGTGGGAGATCGCGGCCCGGTACTCGAACATCGTGCTCAACGACAAGGACGTCAACGGCAACAACCTCACCGACTTCACCGTCGGCCTGAACTGGTATCTGAACCCCTACACGCGCTGGAAATTCAATTACGTCAGAGCGTTTCTCGAGCAGACCGACCAGGGCAACAGCCACACCGACGCCTTCGGCATGCGCTTCGATTTCGAGTTCTGAACCACCTATGGGGGCCAGGGACGGCCGCTGCGTGGCCCCGGCAAGGCTGCGGGGGCCATGGATGGCCCGGTCGCGTGGACCCGGCAAGGCCCGGAGGGCCGGTTTCTTCCGACCGGAGGTCGGCAAGGCCGGCGGGGCCATGGATGGCCCGCCGGCCGTATAAAAAGAAAAGGGCCCGCGGTTGGGGAAACCACGGGCCCGGTAGCGGC
>CAZONY010000450.1:0-2220 GCA_964581215.1 uncultured Chitinophagaceae bacterium
CATGTCAGCCGCCCCGCTGCCGCGTGAGCATGAATTCGTTGCCCTCGGTGTCGATGCACATCGCCAGGTGCGGCGGCGCACCGTTTTCCGGCTCCGGCTCGCGGGCCAGGCTTCCACCCGCGGCCACGACATCCCGCGCGCCCGCAACGACGTCGGGCACCTGAAGGCTGATTCCCGTCCAGGTGCGTTTTCCTTCGCCACCGCCATGAATGCCGATCACGGCGTCGAGGATGCCCACCTCGAGGATGGCCGGGGTGTGCCGGAGGACGCGGCCGCCGAAGAGGCCGCAGTAGAACCGGGCCGCCCGCTCCATGTCGGCCGCCCAAATGACGTACTTCACCCGTTCCACGAGCATGCTGATACCTCTTCGTGAAGTGTGGGAGCCCGTCCCCCCAACGTATCGAGAGTTTACGCAATGGGCGACGGGTCGAGGCCTGTCCGGGAGGCCTTTCGCAGGTGCCGCGGTCCGATCACCCGCTGGGCGAGGCCCATCCTCTGGAGGAGCAGAATGACATAGTAGGTGACGTCGAATTCCCACCACTGGTGCTGCACGCTGGCGCTGGCCGGGTCGTGGTGGTGGTTGTTGTGCCAGCCTTCGCCCATGGCGAGGACGGCGATGAGCCAGTTGTTGCGGCTATCCTCGCCGGTGGCGTAGGTCCGGTAGCCGAAGAGGTGGGTCAGCGAGTTGACGCTCCAGGTGACGTGCCAGACCAGCACCGTGCGCAGAAAAACCCCCCACACGACCCAACTCGCGGCCAGTTGCATGCCGTCGCTCCAACTGCCGCCAAACCACCGGCCCACGAGCATCCCGGCCACCGCGTAGGCCGCGGCGTGCGTCAGGTAGATGACGAGGATCGCTGCCGGGTGTCGTTCGAGATAGCGGTAATAGCCGTCGGCCAGGATGTCGCGGGCATAGCGGTCGAAGAAGGCCAACGACTTCCGGTCGGGCACGTGGCGAAAGAGCCAGCCGACGTGCGACCAGGCGATCCCGTCGCGGGGCGAATGCGGGTCGGGAGCCTCGTCGGAGTGGCGGTGGTGGAGTCGGTGGTTGGCCACCCAGCGGGCCGGCGTGTCTTCGAGCGAGCAGAGCGCGATCGTGGTCAGTGCCCGTTCCAGCCACTGCGGCACGCTGAAGCTGCGGTGGGCGAGCAGCCGGTGGTAGCAGAGGTTGATGCCGAGCGTGCCGAACACGGCGGTGCCGAACAGGGCCAGCATGAGGCCCGACCAACTGAAGAACCACGGGATGCAGACGAGGCACGCCACCAGGTGGACCGTGGCGATCGGCACCAGGTATTCCCAGTGAACGTCACGGATGGCTCGTCGGACCGAAAGAGCGGATGCGGCCAAAGCAATGCCTCGAGGAGTGAAGTGGCCGCGGAGCGACGAGCGGCAACGGGAAACGCAGCTCACCTAATTGATAGGCTGCGCCGCCAACGGGCAACCACCAGCGCGTCGGTTTTCGTCGGCGTCCGTGGCTCGGCACGATGGCTGGGCCAATTGGGCAAGCCATGCGGGGCGGCCTTTTGGGGTGGCGGCCTATGCCCTGCCGCACGGGCTCGACTGCGCATGAAAAAGCCGGGCCCTCCGGAGGAAGGCCCGGCTCTCATGGGGACGCTATCCGAGTCGTCGGATCAGCCGGCGTTGCAGCACGGCTCGGCACCGCAGGCCGGAGCAGCGCCGCAGGCGGGCTCCGCACAGCAGCTGGTGCAGCTCTCCGTGCAGCACTTGCCGGCACGGCGGCTCACCCGACCCCGACGCCGCGGCTGGGCGCAGCAGGAAGGCTCGGCAGCGCAGCAGGCCGGCTCGGCCGAGCAGGCGGGTTCGGCGGCACAGCAGGCCGGCTCAGCGGCGCAGGCGGGAGCGCTGTCGCAGCAGGCATTGCCACGACGACCCCGGCCGGCGGCCTGGGCCGAATCAGCGGCCACGAGGCCGACGACGACGAGCACGACGAACATGGAAACGATCGAGGGGAAACGCTTCATGGAAAACCTCCTTGGGAAAAAACCAAACCGAATCGCATTCCGTTCAGGCGTTGATTCAGTCGGCCGGGTTCGCGACAGCCGCGTCCCACGGCCGCCACACCCTAGCCGCGCGAGCAAAAATGCGCGAAGTGGAAAATCTGTATCGCGCCGGGCGGCGGGGCCAGGGACTGGGCCGAGGCCTCTATTTTACGTAACACCCTTATGCTAAAGTCGATCCCAGCATGCATTTTTCCGGGCA
>CAZONY010000451.1:0-2219 GCA_964581215.1 uncultured Chitinophagaceae bacterium
CTGCTCCTGTCCGTCGTCGTCCCGATGGTTTGCGTGGCCTGCGGCTGTGGCCGCGTGCGCGTGGACGCCCCCCGTGCCGATGCTTCGGCAGCCGCATCGCTCCGTCAGACGCTCGTCTCCGCGTCGTCCGGTGGCGGTGCCGCCGAGGCCGGGCCCACGGGCACCGGTTGGGCGACGCTCAAGGGCGTGTTCACCTACGCCGGCACGCCCGGCGCGCCCAAGCAACTCGTCGTGGACAAGGACACCGAGGTCTGCTCGAAAGGCGGCATGAAGCTCTACGACCGATCGCTCCTGGTCGATCCGTCGTCGAAGGGGCTGGCGAATGTCGTGGTGTTCGCCCGCAAGACAAGCCGCGTGAAGAACGCGGTTCCCGACACCCAACTCCTCCTCGATCAGAAGAATTGCGAGTTCATCACGCCGGTGTTCGCGGCCCGCGTGGGCCAGCCGGTCGATGTCCGCAACAGCGACACGGTCGGCCACAACACCAACATCGCCGGCACGAGCTTCAATCAGTTGATTCCGACGGGGCAGGGGACGGTCTACAAGCCCGATACCGAGACGGGCATGCCGGTGACGGTCACCTGCAACATCCATCCTTGGATGAAGGCTTACGCCGTGTTTCGCAAGGACGGCTATGTGGCGGTGACCGCGGCCGACGGATCCTTTGCGATTCCCGACCTGCCGGCCGGTGAGCCGCTCGAGTTTCAGGTCTGGCACGAGCGTTCGACCGGTCCGAACGGGGCGGTCGGCATCGACAAGCCCGATCTCAAGTGGACGCCGAAGGGCCGTTTTCAGGTCACGCTGCAGCCGGATGAAGTCAAGGACCTGGGCACGCTCGTCGTGCCCGCCGCCGCCCTGGGGGGCTGATTTCGGAGACATTCACCACCATGACCCTCACGACCATGTCGATGCTTTCGCTCTTCCGCCGCCGTGGGCCGCTGTGCCTCGTCGTGGCGGCCGTCGTCATCGCCACCGGCTGCGGCCGAACACCCTCGGCGTCGTTTCGCCCCAACATGGTGGAGGCCACGAAGCAGCGGCTCACTTCCGACCAGGAGCGGCAGGTGGCGACGGTCCTGCTCGCGATGTTCGGGACACCGGACGAGCCGGTCTGCCTGCCGGAGACGGGCCTCGACGAGGCCAAGCTGCGTCTGGCCGCCGGTCCGGTGCGGAGCGACATCTCCGGCCGCAAGAACGGCCTCTACCGCGAGCACTGCGGCCACTGCCACGGGATCACTGGCGACGGCCTCGGCCCCACTGCCGCCTTTCTCAATCCCTATCCCCGTGACTACCGCCCGGGCGTCTTCAAGTTCAAGAGCACCGAGCGGTCCGACAAGCCGACGCACGCCGACCTCGTGCGAATCCTGCACAACGGCATCGCCGGCACGTCGATGCCATCGTTCGCCCTCCTGAGCGATCTGCAGATCGACGCCCTCGCCGAGTACGTCAAGTATCTGAGCATCCGGGGCGAGACGGAGATCGCATTGATGCGTGCTTTCTTCGAACTCGACGACGAGGACCAGGGCAAGCTGCCCGAAACCCGTGAATTCCTCGTCGATGAGACGCTCGCGCCGATCGCAGAGCGGTGGCGGGGGGCTCCCGACGCGGTCATCCCCGTTCCCGAAATGCCGGCCGACATCGATCTCGTCGCGTCGATCGCGAAGGGGAAGGAACTCTTCTATGGCGACAAGGCCAATTGCGTGAAGTGTCATGGCGTGACCGGGCTGGGCGATGGGCAGGCCAACGACTACGACGATTGGAACAAGGCCATCGTGCAGTGGGGCCAGGAAGTGGCCGGGGAGAAGGATGCCGTGATGGCCGCGAAGGCCTCGCAGGTGCTCGCCGGCGATGCTCTCCGGCCGCGCACGATCCCGCCGCGGAACCTGCGGCTGGGCGTCTATCGGGGTGGTCGGCGTCCGCTCGACCTCTACTACCGGATTCATGCCGGCATCAATGGCGCACCGATGCCGGCCGCGAAGGGCACGGTGTCGCCGGAAGACATCTGGCACATCGTCAACTACGTCCGCTCGCTGCCATACGATTATGACGGCGAACTGGGGGCCGATCGGCCGATGATCGCCCCGGGCATCGAGACCAGCGTGACTGACGCCAGACGCGACTGACGACGAGAGAGCGAGGAGACTGCCGTGGGCAAGCGACTGTCGGGAATCTTCTGGTCACTGTTGTTTCTGGCGGTGCCGGTGCTGGGCGTGGCGACGTTC
>CAZONY010000452.1:0-2181 GCA_964581215.1 uncultured Chitinophagaceae bacterium
CACGTGGAGAAACAGGGTGAGCATTTCGTGCTCCGCGACGCTCCGCAGATTCGCGTAGAGAGCCGGGCCCACAAGATGTCGAAGAGCCGCGGCAACGTGGTGAACCCCGACCAGGTGGTCCGCGACTTCGGCGCCGACTCGCTGCGGCTCTACGAGATGTTCATGGGCCCGCTGGAGGCGACGAAGCCTTGGAGCACGACGGGCGTGGGGGGCGTGCGCGGCTTCCTCGATCGCTGCTGGCGGCTGGTGGTGGACGAAAAGGCCGACGCCATCGCGCTGGCCCCGCAGGTGTGCGACGACGCTCCCACCGACGAGCAACTCCGGGAACTCCACCGCACGATCGACAAGGTGACGCGCGATGTCGAGGCCCTGTCCTTCAATACGGCGATCGCCAGGATGATGGAATTCGTGAACTTCGCCACGCCGTTGGAACGCCGGCCACGGGCGATCCTGGAGCCGTTCGTCACCATCCTCGCTCCCTTCGCCCCGCACCTCGCCGAGGAACTCTGGGAAATCCTCGGCCGCCCGGCTCCCGTCTCGCTCGCGGCCTGGCCGACGGTCGAGGAGCGATGGCTGAAGGACGACACGGTGGAGATTCCGGTGCAGGTGCAGGGAAAACTCCGGGGCCGGATCGTGGTGCCGGCCGACGCCGACGCCGCGGCCCTGCAGGCCGCCGCCACCGCCGACCCGAAGATCGCCGAGCTCCTTTCCGGCAAGCAGATCGTGAAGGTCGTCGCCGTGCCCGGCCGGATGGTGAACTTCGTGGTGAAGTAGGTCATTTTCACCCGCTTGACCGTTCCCGTAGCATGGTGGCTCGGAGCAGCATCCCCCGGCCCCAGGCAGAGGACGATTTATGAGCGTGCAGCGTGTGTTGGCACTCGTGCTCGGCGGTGGCCGCGGCACCCGGCTCTATCCCCTCACCCGCGACCGCTCGAAGCCCGCCGTGCCGTTGGCGGGCAAGTACCGCATCATCGACATCCCCCTCTCCAACTGCGTCAACAGCGGGGTGAAGCGGATCTACGTGCTCACGCAGTTCAACTCGGTGAGCCTCCACCGCCACATCCGCCGCACGTACACGTTCGACCCGTTCAGCGGCGGCTATGTCGAGATCCTCGCCGCCCAGCAGACGCTCGACAACGCGGGCTGGTATCAGGGCACGGCCGATGCGGTGCGGCAGAACATCCGCTACCTCCAGCAGCCCGACATCAAGCACGTGCTCATCCTCTCCGGCGACCAGCTCTACCGGATGAACTACGCCGACATGCTGCAGACGCACACCGCCACGAAGGCCGACGTCACGATCGCCGGCATCCCGGTGCACGACGAGGCCGCCTCGGCGCTGGGCATCATGCGATTCGACGACACGGGGCTCGTGCAGGGCTTCCTCGAAAAGCCGCAGACGCTCACGGAACTCGAGCACGTGCGGACCGACCCGGCCTGGATCGAGCGCCGCGGCATTCCCGCCGCCGGCCGCAGCCTGATGGCCAGCATGGGCATCTACCTCTTCGACCGCGACTGCCTCCTCGACCTGCTCACCAAGACCGACTACCAGGACTTCGGCCGGGAGGTGTTCCCCGCCGCGATCCGGGCGAAGAAGGTGCAGCTCCACCCGTTCGACGGCTACTGGGAGGACATCGGCACGATCCGCTCCTACTACCAATGCAACCTCGATCTGGCGAGCGGGCGGCCGCCGTTCGAGCTGGCCAGCGCCGACGCCCCGATCTACTCCCGGGCCCGCTTCCTCCCCCCGACCCGGATCGACGGGGCGAGCGTGCGCAACAGCCTCATTTCGGACGGCGGCGTGATCGGCGAAGGGGCCGTGATCGAAAACAGCGTGATCGGCCTGCGGTGCCAGATCGGCCGCAACGTGGTGATCCGCAACTCCGTCATTCTCGGCAACGACTTCTACGAGCATGACGACGCCCTCGCCGCCAACCACACCCGCGGCCTGCCGCCGCTGGCGATTGGTGACGGCGCGATCATCGAGGGAGCGATCATCGACAAGAACGTGCGGATCGGCAAACGGGCGCGGATCGTCAACGACCACGGCTGGGAAACGCTCGCCGACAGCGACCGCTTCACGGTGCGGGACGGGGTGGCCGTCGTGCCGAAGGACGCGATCATCCCCGACGGCTGGGCCCCCGAGCCCTCAATGGCGACGGCCTAGACCGCTTTCGGCAT
>CAZONY010000453.1:0-2175 GCA_964581215.1 uncultured Chitinophagaceae bacterium
TTCGACCAGCTCCGCGACCAGTTGGACGACGAGAAGACCGTGGCCGACAACGTGGCCGATGGCTACGAGACGGTGCAGATCGGCGGCCAGCCGCGGCACGTGATCGGCTACCTGGAGGACTTCCTCTTCGCCCCGGAACGCACCCGCACGCAGGTGAAGTTCTTGTCGGGAGGGGAGCGAAACCGGGTGCTTCTGGCCCGGCTGTTCGCCAAGCCGGCCAACCTGATCGTGCTCGACGAGCCCACCAACGATCTCGACGCGGAGACGCTCGAGATGCTCGAGGAGCGGCTCGTCGAGTTCACCGGCACAGTGCTCGTGGTGAGCCACGACCGATCGTTCCTCGATAACGTGGTGACGAGCACGCTCGTGTTCGAGTCGGAGGGCGACGGTGCGGCCCACGCCGTGAAGGAATATGTCGGCGGCTACACCGACTGGCTGGCCCAACGTTCCCGGATGCCGGCCGCCCCGGCCTCTCGAACGCCATCCACCGCCGCGCCGCCGGCGCCCTCCCCGGCGAATGCCGCGCGGAAAAAACGCTCGTTCAAGGAACAGCGGGAGCTCGAGGGCCTGCCGTCGTTGATCGAGTCACTCGAGATCGAGATCGCCGCCCTGCATGCGGCGATGGCGGAGCCCGGCTACTACCAGCAGCCGGGCGAACGGCTGGCCCGCGATCAGGCCCGCCTCCGCGACCTCGACGCCCGGCTCGTGGCGGCCTTTACCCGCTGGGAAGCCCTCGAGGCCGTCGGTTCCTGATCAAGCCTCACGCCCGCGTGCCGAGGAAGATCCAGTTCCAGCTCCCGCCGGTCGGGTGCGTGCGGGCCTTCACCGTCTCCACCGCGAATCCCGCCTCACCCATCCGGGCCACGAACCGCGGATCGGCCTCCGCCGACCAGACGGCCAGGCGGCCACCCGGCCTGAGGGCCGCCCGGATCACCCCCAGGCCGCGCGGCGCATAGAGCCCGCCGTTGGCGGCGACGGTCAGGCCGCTCGCGCCGTTGTCGATGTCGAGCATCACGCTGTCGAACCGGCCGCGGCTCCTGGCGAGCACGTCGGCCACGTCGTCGGCGACGACCTCCACGCGCGGGTCGTCGATCACGTCGGCCGCCAGGCCGAAAGCCGGGGTGCGGTTCCAGGCGATCACGGCGGGCAGCAGTTCCGCCACCACGACCGCCGCGTCGTCGGCCACGTGCCGCAGCGTCTCGCGGAGCGTGAACCCGAGTCCGAGCCCGCCGATGAGCACGGCCCGGCCCCTGCGCTCGCGCAGGCCAACACAGGCCAGTTCCGCCAGCCGCTCTTCGGAATGGTGCTGCCGCGTGGACATCAGTTCGACGCCGCCCACCCGGATCGAAAGGGTGCCGTCATGCTCGTGGAGCGTGAGCGGGGTGCCGTCGGGAGTGGTGGTTTGGGCGAGGAGCCGCGTGGGCTTCATGGGAGGATCGGCATTTCTCGCCGGCTCGGGGGCGGCAAAAGCTGCGTCGCGGGCGAGGATACCCCCAATGCTCCGCGAGCGCTGGCCGACCCCCTCGCCTTCCTTTTATCAGTGCGTCTGATCGTCGGTCCAACTATCACGGATGCGCTTCAGCGGCGCAGATCGATGACACCGACGGCGAGCCGGCGGTCGGTGAAGTAGGGATCGCCGCCGCCGTTGCGCCCCTCTGCCTGGCCGTGGAACTGATCCACCCAATAGTAGCCGTCGAGCGCGTCGGCTCGGATGGCATCGCTCACGAGCTTGTTGCGTTCCTGGTCGATGTCGGGGCCGATCTTGTGCGTGATGCCGCCGGTCGTGCGGCTGATCTCGACGCGTTCGTCGAAGGTGGCGGCCCCGACCCACAGCGGTCGGGAAGTGGCGTCCACCTCGTGCGATCGCCAGAAGCGGACGTGGTGCCTCTGCTTGGGGCTGTTGCCCACCGGCTGCTCGAAGGCGACATCCTGCTTGCGACCCCAGAGGTAGAGGTCGCTCACCGGGGCGTGGGCGTAGGGCTTGTGCAGCACGACGTCGGCCGCGATGCGGATCGACGTCTGCAGCGTGATCGGATCGGCGGCGTACCAGCCGGCCGCGGCGAGCACGCGGTGCAGCTCCTCCTCCGTGCCGATGAAGGCCACGTTGACGGCATCGCCGGGATGACCGGATGCCGTGACCGTGTGCCGAGGGGAGCGATGCAGGGCGGGGTGGCC
>CAZONY010000454.1:0-2163 GCA_964581215.1 uncultured Chitinophagaceae bacterium
CCTGGCGGCCGCGGCCGGCGAGCGGCCGGGTGCCGACATTGCGGCCGTCGCGGCGCACGACCACGCGGTCGGCCAACGCGAAAATCTCGTCCAGCCGGTGGCTGATGTAAATCACGGCGATCGACCGCGACTTCAGGTCGCGGATGATCTCGAAGAGATGCGCGACCTCGCCCGCGGTCAGGGCGGCGGTCGGCTCGTCCATGACGATGATTCGCGCCTCGCGGGCCAGCGCCCGCGCGATCTCCACGAGCTGCTGGTGTGCCGTCGTCAACCGCGAGCAGGGAGCGTCGAGATCGATCGCCACGCCGAGCCGGCGGAAGAGCTCCGCGGCCCGGAGGCGTTCCTCACGCCGCGGCACGAAGCCGGCCCGGCCGGACTCCTGCCCCAGGAAGATGTTTTCCACGGCGGTGAGGCCGGGAATCAGGTTGAGCTCCTGGTGGATGATCGCGATGCCGGCCGCGCGGGCCTCCTGCGGTGAGCGAAACCCCGCTTCGTGGCCGTCGAGCCTGATCGTGCCCGCGTCCGGGCGATGGGCACCGCCGAGCACCTTCATGAGCGTGCTCTTGCCGGCGCCATTCTCCCCGAGGAGAGCGACCACCTCGCCGGCGTGCAGGTCCAGATCGATGCCGCGGACCGCCCGGACCCCAGGAAAGGACTTCTCGATGCCGCGCATCGTCAGCAGCGGGACATGGTCGGGTTCGGATGTCATCGGGCGGCCAGGATTTTAAAAATGTTTGCAAACCATAAACCATGACGTTATGGTTGATGAATGCTTTTCAATTCTCTCGATGCCAAAAAAAAGGCTCTCGACCGCCTGCGTCCCCTGGCGCCTGAGTCGCTCCGCAGCCTCGAGGCGTGGTTTCGGGTGGAGTTGACCTATACGAGCAACGCGCTCGAGGGCAACACGCTTTCCCGGCGGGAGACGGCCGTGGTGCTGGAAAAGGGCATCACCGTCGGAGGCAAGAGCCTCAAGGAGCATCTCGAAGCGACGAATCATGCGCGGGCGATCGACTTCGTCACCGACCTCGTCAGCCGCCGCAGCGGATCCGTTTCCGAACAGGATCTCCTCCGCATCCACGAATTGGTGCTCGAAGGCATCGACACTGGCAGCGCCGGCTCTTACCGCACCGTGCCGGTGCGGATCGCCGGTTCGACCGTCGTGCTGCCGAATCCTCGACGCGTTCCGGAGATGATGCGGGATTTCTGCGAGTGGCTTCGATCTGACCTCGTGCTCCATCCGGTGCACTTCGCCGCGGAGGCCCATTATCGGCTCGTGAGCATTCACCCGTTCGTCGATGGCAACGGCCGTACGGCGCGGCTGCTGATGAACTGTTTGCTCATGAGTCACGGATACCCGCCGGCCATCATTCGTCCTCGCGACCGGGCCGCGTATCTGGGTGCTCTCGAGACGGCACAGCTCGGCGGGCCTCGGGCGGCCTACGACAGTCTTATCATGCGCGCGGTGGATCGGTCGCTCGACATCTATCTCGATGCCGGGGGAAGTGGGCACGGCTCCGGGCCCGGCGAAAGCGTCCGCCAGCGACCGGCCGCCGGTGCGGTGACCGATCCCCTGTTGCGGATCGGACAACTGGCAAAGGCCGTCGGCGAGCCGGTGCCCACGATCCGCCATTGGCTGAAACTCGGCCTGTTGCAGCCGGCCCAGGTCACGCCCGCCGGCTATCAGCTTTTTTCGGCGGATTCCATCGCCCGATGTCGCCGGATTCAAATTCTCAAGGGCCGCCGGTTCACGCTCGAGGAGATCCTGGCAACGATCGACGAGGCCGGCGTACCGGCTGAAGACTCGTAGCCATCCACCACGAGGTGGGCGGCGGCGTGCGCCGGACATACGAGGCATCCTGCCGGTGTGGAGAGTGCTCATCGCCCGGGCTCCGGGGCGAGCGTGGGATCCTGCTCGGCATCCGCGCGGCGGTAGAGTCGCGTCGGGATGAGTACCTGCGGGGCGATCGTCTCCCCCCGCGACCACCGCGTGAACGCCGTCACGACCTCGGTGCCCATCTGGTCGGGAAACTGGATCGGATCGGCGTAGATCTTGCCCTCCCGAATGGCCTGCTTCCCCTCGGGCTGGCCGTCGAAGCCGACGATCGTGACCTGGGCCGTCTTGCCGGCCTTTTCCAGCGCGGCCCGCGCGCCGAGTGCTGCCGG
>CAZONY010000455.1:0-2152 GCA_964581215.1 uncultured Chitinophagaceae bacterium
GCCGCACTGTACACTAGCACCACTTTCCAATGGGAGCGGTTCGCCATGACGACCGGGCTCGGGGATACCGTCGAATCCGAGTGGAGTGATCTGGCGACGCGTCTCGAGGCCTTCGTCGCCGAGTGGGAGCGGGATGGTGCGGCGGACATCGACAGGCACCTCCCGGCCGAATGCTCCCGACGACGCCGGCTCGTGCTCGTGGAGCTGGTGAAGGTCGACATTGATTTCCGATCGCGTGGCGGCCGGCCGCGTCGGATCGAGGAGTATGTCGCGAAGTATCCCGAGTTGGCCGAGGACGAAGGGCCCCCGGTCGAGTTGATCTGCGAGGAGTACCACGTCCGCAGATCATGTGGAGAGCCGGTCGAACTCGCCGAACTGTGCGACCGCTTTCCAAGCCGCGCCCGCGAACTCTGGAAATGGCTCGGCGGCATCGAGGGCACCAAGTCGACGAGTGTCGCGGCCGATCTCCTGCACCAGCGATTCCAGCCGGGGGATACGGTCGACGATTTTCTTCTGCTCGAGGAACTTGGCAGAGGGGCTTTCGCGGCGGTCTTCCTCGCGCGTCAGCAGTCGATGGGCCGCACCGTCGCGCTGAAGGTGTCCGCCGACCGTGGCGATGAGGCCCGCACGCTCGCCCAGCTCGACCATCCGCACGTCGTCCGAGTGTTCGACCAGAAGCGTCTCGAGCCGGCGGCGGGAGCCCCCGCCATCCGCCTCGTCTACGAGCAGTATCTACCCGGCGGCACACTCGAAGCCGTGGTCGAACGGGTCCGCCGCACACCCGCACACGATCGGAGCGGGGCGATCCTCGCCGCGTCCGTGCGCGCCTCCGCGGGCGGCGTGGGGCACGGCAAGGTCGCCGAATCACCACGTCTGGCGAGCCTGGAACGGCTCCCGTGGCATGCAGCCGTGACCCGCATCGGCATCCAACTGGCCGACGCCCTCGATCACGCCCATGCGGCGGGCATCCTGCACCGCGACGTGAAGCCGGCCAACGTTCTCCTGGCGGCCGACGGCACCGTCCGCCTCGGCGACTTCAACACCAGTTCGCACGCCGCCCACCCGACAAACGGTCCGGCAGCCTACTTCGGCGGCAGCCTCGCCTACATGTCGCCCGAGCATTTGGAGGCCTTCGACGCCCGGCATGAACGATCGCCCGCGGAGCTGGATGGACGGAGCGACATCTACTCGCTCGCCGTGCTGCTCTGGGAAATGCTGGTTGGCCGGAGACCGTTTCTCGACCAGCCGACCGACGGCGTCGGGATCGCACCGTTGCTGCGGGGGATGATCGCCCGGCGACGGCGGTGCGAGATCACGGCCGACGCGCTTCCCCAGGATCCCGCCGCCCGGCCTCTCGTGGACGTTCTCCGCGGCTGCCTCGCCCCCGACCCCGGGCGGCGTCCGGCTACCGGGGGCGTGCTGGCACGACAGCTCGCGCTCGTCCTTCGGCCCGAAACGACCCGATTCGTCGCCACCCATCGCAGGGGCTGGCGGGCGTTCGCCAGACACCATCCCTTCGCGGCAGCGGCGGCATGCATTCTTGTGCCAAACGTGATCCTCGCCGTGTGCAACTTCCTCTACAACCACGGGCTTCTGTTGGCCATCTACTCCACGCCCGAACGGATTCCGGGACGAACAACGTTCGACGCGGCCTTTCTGAACGTCGCGGCGGTCGTGAATACCGTCTCCTTTCCCCTCGGCATCCTGCTCGTGTGGTTCTTCACCCGCGATGTCGCCCGCCTCCTGCGCCACGAGCGTCAGGAAGGGTCCCCGGGCCTGCCGGCCGTGCAGGCCCAAGCGGTACGGCAACAGCTGCTCATGCTCGGCGACACGGCGGCCTGGATCGGCGTCGCAGTATGGATCGCCTCGGGCATCGCGTTCCCTCTCGGCCTCACCCTGCTGCTTGGTCCTCTGCCGGCGGAGGTGCCCTGGCTTTTCCTGCAATCTCCCGTGGCCTGCGGCCTGCTCGCGGCAGCCTATCCGTTTTTCCTCACGACACTGCTCGTTCTTCGCGTGTTCTATCCGACCTTGCTGCGGTCGAACGACGACGCCGGCTCGTCAGCGGCCGAGGAGGAGGCGCTGGGGCGCCTGACCCGCCGCAGCGGCGTGTATCTTCTGATCGCCGCAGGGGTGCCGCTCGGCACGCTCGCCA
>CAZONY010000456.1:0-2145 GCA_964581215.1 uncultured Chitinophagaceae bacterium
GCTCGCCGCCACGCCCCCCATCGTGGGATTGGTGAGCACCGAGATGAAGAGACCGCCGGCCTGCGAGTAGCGGGCCAGCGCGGCCGACACCTTGGCCATCTGCATGAGCGACATGATGCCCTCGTGCCTCCGCGCCCCGCCGCCCGACGCGCTCACGATGATCAGCGGGAGCTGCTGTGACGTGGCCCGTTCGACGAGCCGGGTGAGCCGCTCGCCCACCACGCTCCCCATGCTTCCCATGATGAACGCCGAATCGGTCACGCCGCAGGCCACACGGCGGGCCCGGATCATGCCGGTGCCGGTCAGCGCCGCATCGGAAAGCCCGGTCCGTTTCTGTTCGGCGACCAGCCGCTCGGCGTAGGGCTTCTTGTCTCTGAAGCCGAGCGGGTCGGTCGGCCGCAGGTCGGCATCCCACTCCTCGAATGTGCCCGGATCGAGCAGTTGCGTCATCCGCTCGGCAGCCGAGACGTACCAGTGGAAGTCGCACTGCGGACAGACATTGAGCCGTTCTTCCGCCTCCTTGCGGTAGATCGTGGCCCCGCAGCCGTCGCACTTCTTCCACAAGCCCTCCGGCACGCCCCGCTTGGGGCGGGGACCGCGCGGTGCGGGCACGTCGGGGGGCTGTGGCGCGACCGATCCCGGCACGGTCGGCGCTGCGGCGGTCACACTCGATCGCGTCCTGCGTTCCATGCGTGCGGTAGGAGGGAGGCGTTTGAAAACGGTGCTAGGAGTGTACCGGGGCGGCCGGGGCGGCCGCTGCGCCGGAAAGTCGCCATCATCCCGGCAGCGGCTGGGGCCGCAGGACCGGCCTCCACTGGGCCGACAGCGGCAGGGAGACCACGGGCGCGGGCAACGGCTCGCGATCCCACAGGTCGCCGAGCGGCTCCCCCGCCACCACCCAGCGGACGATTCGGTCGAGCGGATGCGGCACGACGAGGGCCACGCGGCCCCGCGGATGCCGCCTGATGATCCGCTCGAGCACCGCCTCGACGCGGTCGCATGCCTCGTCGAGCGGCTCTCCCTCGGGCGGCATCACCGTCCAAGGATTGTCCTCCCATTGCCGAGCCAGTCGTGGCTGACGCCGCCGGATCTCCTCGACGAGCAGTCCTTGCCACAAGCCCTGGTCGAGATTGCCCAGATCGGTCAGCAGTCTCGATCGCAGGCCCAGCCTGCGGGAGACGATGCGGCCGGTCTCCAGGGCGCAGGGGCCGGCCGCCACGTACACGGCTTCGGGAGGGTTCGCGAGGATCGCCTCTGCGGCAGCTTCAGCCTCGGCGATGCCTTCGTGGGAGAGCGGAATGTCGAGCGTGCCGCGGATGCGACGGTGGAGGTCGTAGTCGGTGGCACCGGAGCGGATCACCAGCAGGTGTTCGGCCATGAAGGGAGCAGTTGCTCTCCAGGAGGAAATCAGGCGGCTGCGCGGGCCCGGTCTTCGAGCTCCGCGATCGCCCGGGCATAGTTCGCCGAGCGGATCACGGAACTGCCGGCCACCAGCAGCTCGGCACCGGCGGCGGCCACGGGGCCGGCCGTCTCTGCCGAGATACCGCCGTCCACGCCGAGGCGAAACGACGCGTTTCGCTGGCTGCGGATCGAGTGAAGGTGGGAAATTTTTTGCAGGGCCACAGGATTGAACGGCTGCCCGCCGTAGCCGGGCTCGACGCTCATCACGAGCACGCCGTCGCAGCAGTCGAGGTAGGGCTCGATCCGCTCCACGGGCGTCTCGGGGCTGATCGCCAGGTGTGCCCGCGGTCCGAGCGACTGGATCGTCTCGAGCGTCCGTCGCGGATCGGCGAGCCCCTCGATGTGGACGGTGACGATGTCGGCGCCGGCCCGGGCATAGTCGGCCAGCGTCCGCTCCGGCTCCTCGATCATCAGATGCACTTCGATGGGCACCCGAGCCGCCCGCCGGACGGCCTCGACCACCACCATCCCGTAGGTGAGCTGAGGGACGAACCGTCCATCCATCACATCGAGGTGGAGGGCCACGGCTCCAGCTTCTTCGAGCGCTTGCACCTCGCGGGCGAGATGGCCAAAGTCGCACAGGAGCAGGGCCGGGAGCACCACGGGCCCGCGGGATTCCACCGTTGCGGAGAGGCTATCGAGGGCCTTGCCTGCCGGAGCGTTCACGAGTGCCTGTGGATGACC
>CAZONY010000457.1:0-2145 GCA_964581215.1 uncultured Chitinophagaceae bacterium
ACCACCGTCGGCGTGTATTGACGACGTGGAGAGGCTCTTCGCGCCCAAGCCGGCTCGGGGCTGCCCAGGCCCTCTCTCCGGACGTTCGCTCCGAGCATCCATGCCCTCCGCTCACTCGGAGCCGGCTGCGCTTTCGCCCTCCGGGCTGCGCTGGCCACCTACGCCGGCTCGAGGGCATGGGCGGCCCCGGGCGGAGTCGTCGCGCCGATTCGAGAGGAGCCCTCTCTGCTCACGCCGCGCGGCGGTGGGCGACCTCGGGAAAGGCTTCGCTGTGGGCCTGGCCGCACGGGGCACGGATTCCCAGCCACACCAGCAGCCGGCGGCGACAGGTGCGGAAGGGCACCGCCACGCCGCGGTGCAGACGGATCCACACGGGCCGCCGCCGGGCGATCGCGCCGGGGTCGAGCGACACCAGGTCGGGCCGGTATTTCAGCTCGTGCTTGAGCAGGTGGTAGTCGTCGCACTGCTGGAGCATCGCCAGGAGCGGACGCAGCAGGGTGCGAACGAGTGGCAGGCGGGGGAGGGCGAAGGAGATCTGGAAATCGATCAGGTGCGGCCGGCCGTCACTGCCGACGAGGATGTTCTCGCGCTTGTGGAGATCGACATGGGCGACGTCCCGCCGGTGCACCTCGGCCAGCAGCCGGCGGAGCCGAGGAAAGAAGGAGTCGTCCACCCGCTCGTCCGCGGCGAGCGCGTGCCCCTGAATGAAGCGCCGGGCCACGGCATGAGCCAGCACGCTGCCGTCGATTCGCACCGGACCGAGCGACGCCGGAACGCCCTCCAGGCCCGCGAGCCGATCGTGGAAGGCCTGCTCACGGCTCGCGAGCAGCCGGCCCAGCCACCGCATCGGCACGAACAACACCGGCTGCTGCCGGTTGAATTTGCAGAGGGCCCGTCGCGTCATCGAGGCGTAGATGCCGCTGGCAGCCCAGGAGTCGTGCTTCAGCACCTCGCGGCGCTGGAAGATCTCCCCGTCGATCTCCACGGCGGGCGGCGGTTCCTCCCGGCCCAGGGCGCGAAACAGCGGCGGCCGGGGGCGGGCCGGACGGCCGGCGTCGGCATCAGTCGTGGCTTCCCCGCCGATCACCTGCCCACTCGCCATGGTCGTCCCGTGCGCCGTCGCGACAGAGCATCCCCGTCCCCGCCGCGAGCAGCATCGTCCGGCCGCGTCGGGCCGCTTGATTCCCCCGTGGCCCTCCCGTCTTTCTTTCCCCGTTTGCGGCTTCGCCGCCGGCCTTCCCATTTTCTGGAGACGAGCGGGAGCGGGTACGATACAGGCTGTCGGCAGCGGCTTTCCTGGGATTGCGCATGGCCTATCGCACCTTCAAAGACATCCTCGGCGAGACCAGCCTCGAGCGGAAGTGCCGGCTGCTGTTCGGCGTCTGCCTCTTCGTGCTCATCTCCGGGAGTTTCTGGTGGTATGGCAGCCGGACCGAGGAGCTCGTCTACACGACGACGCGGAGCACGGGCCGCCACCTCGTCGATGCGATCATGCTCCACCACCACTGGAAGACGCTCGAGGCCGACCAGCGGTATACGAACCTGATCGAGACCCTGGGCCGCACGTTGCAGAGCCAGCCCTACGGCTGGCGGCTGCTCGAGCCCGAGACGACGGCGGAAGAGCGGGCGGCTTACACGCAGCTCGACGCCGCCGTGCTCGACTACTTCCGCAAGCGGCAGCCACCGACCATGGGAGACGCGCCGGCGGCCGGAGGCGCGCCGCGGGCCGCGAACGAATACCGCGAGTTTCGCACGGCCGACAATTCGGAATACCACTACTACCAGCCGGTGCGGGCCCGCCAGAGCTGCCTCATCTGTCACGAGTACCGCGGGCTCACCGCCGAGCAGGCGGCCGCCACGCCGGATGAGGCCCGGCAGAAGCTGGCCGAGGGAGAGCTGATGGCGGTCGTCAAGGTGGTGATGCCCGATTCGGCGACGCAGAAGGCCATCAACTGGAACCGGGCGATCCTGCTCGCCACGGCGATCATGACCGTGTTCCTCGCCATGCTCGCCGCCTACGCCATCGTGCGATACGTGATCGTCAAGCCCCTCGACCACCTGCGCAACGTGAGCGACGAGGTGCGACGCGGCAACGTGCAGGCCCGCGCCGAAATCCATACGGCCGACGAGTTCGAGGAACTGGGC
>CAZONY010000458.1:0-2142 GCA_964581215.1 uncultured Chitinophagaceae bacterium
TCTTCATGGCACATTCCTCGTCGTGTTGTCGGTGTCGTCCCGTCCGGCCGATCGCCTCGATCAGCCGTGCATGACCCGCAAGAAGAGCACACGGCGTGCCAAACGCGAATCAGCAAAAGCACCGGCATTCTACGGGTTTCACTACGGCCCGTGCGCCGCGCCGCCGGAGCGCCCGCGACGGGGCCGACCCGGGGTCGGGGGTGATTGTGTGGTACATTCCCCGTTCCGGAGGCATGTCGCGCCCGCGCGACGCGGCTTTGGGCCGGGGGTGACACCGCCCGGCCCGAGATCGGCTTTCCAAGCAAACACGTCGTGGAGCAGTTGGCGATGACCGACCGAAACCCGGGCGCCCAGTCCCCCCGTCTTTCCCGCCGCGGCTTCGCCGCCACGGCAGCCGTGGCGCTGGCCGCGTCGGCCCGCCCGGCGGCGGCTCGCGCCCGGCGGCTCGGGAACGAGACGATCATCGGTGAGGGGGCCCACCGGTTTCGCGTCCGCCACAACTTCCCGCAGCTTCCCGACACGTATTCCTGGCAGACGACGCACAACGTGGCCGTCGATGCAGCCGGCAATCTCTACGTCATCCATGAGGGCCGCAAGGAGCGGAAGGACCATCCGGCGATCTTCGTCTTCGATCCCACGGGAAAATTCATCCGCGCTTTCGGCAGCGAGTTTCAAGGGGGCGGCCACGGGATCGAGGTGCGGCGGGAAGGCAACGAGGATTTCCTGTACGTCTGCGGCTACCAGGGGGTGAAGTCGTTCGCGAAGATGACACCCCAGGGGGAGATCGTCTGGTTTCGCAAGGCGCCCATGGAGTCGGGCGCGTATGCCGCCGGCGAGGACACGTCCACCAAGCCGAGCTGGAACCGGCAGGGCTTCCTGCCGACCAACTTCGCCTTCCTCGATGACGGCGGCTTTCTGCTCGCCGACGGCTACGGCTCGTTCAAGATCCACCGCTACGACAAGGACGCGACGTGGGTGAGCTGCTTCGGTGGCGAGGGCAAGGGAGAGGGAACGTTCAACACGCCCCACGGCATTTGGATCGACCGACGCCCAGCCGCGGATGGATCGGCCCGGGAGCCCACGATCGTGATCTGCGATCGGGCCCATCACACGCTGCAGGTCTTTTCCATGGACGGTGTCTATCAGGAGACGATCGAAGGCTTCGGCCTGCCGGCCAATCTCGATACCTGGCGCACGCTGATGGTGGTGCCGGAATTGAAGGCCTGCGTGACGCTTCTCGATACCGACAACAAGCCGGTGGTGCAGCTTGGCCGGGCTGTGGAGCGGCTCGACGAGGTGAAGAATCTGCGCGCGCAGCCCGACCAGTGGAAGGAGGGCGAATTCGTGCATCCCCACGACGCCTGCTTCACTCCCGGCGGCGACATCTTCGTCGCCGAGTGGGTGGCCACGGGCCGGATCACGAAGCTCGAGCGGATCGGCTGACGATCACGAGTCACGAGAAGGGCCGAGCGATGTTCCGAGAACGTTCCGCCGGGCTGGCCGTCGTGGCCCTCGTCGTGATGGTCGATTGGTGCGTGGCTGCAGAGCCCGTGCCCGACGAGGCCGCGGCACGCCCCTCCGCGCCGGCGGAGGGCTTCCGCCCGTCCCAGGATGCGCTCCCCGTGCCGCCGCCCCCCGGTGCGATCCTGCTCTTTGGCGACGGCAGCGAGGGCCCGCCGAAGTTCAGGAGCATGGCCGGCGGGCCGATCGACTGGAAGGTGGAGGACGGGGCGCTCGTCGTCAATGCGACCCGTGGCCACGCCAATCACGCCGTCTCGTCGGTGACGTTCGAGGATGCCGACATCCACGCCGAGTTCATGGTGTCCCCCGTGGCGAAGGGCAACAGCGGACTCTACATCCACGGCCACTACGAGATGCAGATCTACGACTCGTTCGGCGTCGAGCCGCCGACGGAGCAGGACGAGGGGGCCCTCTACCGGTTTGGGAAGCCGCTGGTGAATGCCGCGCGGCGGATCGGGGAGTGGCAGGTGTACGACATCCGCTTCATCGCTCCGCGCTGGGACGCCGCCGGCCGGATCACGAAGGCGGGAAGCATCACGGCGTGGCTCAACGGCAAGCTCGTGCAGGACGGTATCACGTTCACCGACCCGCGGTCGCCGTACATCCCGTACCGGCATGGCG
>CAZONY010000459.1:0-250 GCA_964581215.1 uncultured Chitinophagaceae bacterium
GCTCCGGGCGGGCGTACAGGATTCGGGCCTCGGCCTCCGGCTGCATGCCCTCGGCCAGCAGGGGCTCGAGGCGGCCGGTCTGCTCGTCGAGCAGCCTGATCTCCAGCACGTCGAACTGCAGCAGATCCTTGGCGTAGTGAAGGATGTTGCTCTTGAGCAGTTCGATCCGTTCCGCCACGGTCATGTCGGCCAGTTCGGCCGGCGACAGGTCGGCGAGCGTCTCGCCGGCCCGGTGAATGGCAGCCCGTTT
>CAZONY010000459.1:290-1788 GCA_964581215.1 uncultured Chitinophagaceae bacterium
CTCGAGGATCGTGTGGGTGACGTCGCGAACGGCCACCACGATCTGCGGCGGGCAGCCGCCGCCGTGGCCCGGGAAGGGGGCGGCATGCAGGTGGAAGTAACGGTTGTCGGCGGTGCGGAGCGTGGCACTGACGGTGGTCCGGTGGTCGAGGGCGGCCTGGAGAGGGTCGGCCTCCGGCCCCTGGATCTCCGGTCGGCCGAGCGCCGCGAGGAAGTGGCTTCCGGGTGTCGCTGCCCCATGGCACCATGCCGACAGCACGGCGTTGGCCCAGCAGATCGTGCCGGTCGCATCCAGCAGAGCCACGCCGTCCGGCAGCCCCGCGAGGACGTCCGCGGCCTGGTCGGGAGGCAGCGACACCATTGGCCCGAACGGGCCTGCGTCCTCGCGTCGAACTGCCTTCGATTCCGACACCAGCTGCCCTCCTTGCCCGGGCGGCGACGATTCAAAAAAGTATAAATCTGGCGACACGCCCCGCCAAATGTCCGGCGGCGTTGCCGGTCCGGCGGATGAACCTATACTCCTCGACGGAGAAACGGTCGGGCGAAGCCGACCATCGGTCTGCCCCGCTGCGAGGCCCGTCGTGAGCGTCAGCGATTCGTCGCCTTCCTTTCTTGCCCGACACCAGTTCCTGATCTATCGGCTCTTTTCCCTCTCGGGCCTGATCCCGGTGGGAGCCTTTTTGGTCGTCCACCTGCTGACCAACGCCTCGGTGCTGGCCGGAGCGGGAAGTTTTCAGTCGCGGGTCGATCTCATCCATTCGCTCGGGCCGCTGCTGGTGCCGATCGAATGGGCCTTCATCTTCCTGCCCATGCTGTTCCACGCGACGGTCGGCTTCATCATCATCGCCAACGGCCTGCCCAACGTGGGGTCGTATCCGTACGTCGGCAACGTCCGGTACACGCTCCAGCGGGCCACCGGCATGATCGCCTTCGCGTTCATCGTCTGGCACGTCATGCAGCTGCACTGGCTGGGAACGCCGTTCGGTGGCGGCAAGTTCGACCCGCACCATGCGGCGAGTTCGGCGGCGGTCGCCCTGCAGCCGACGATCGTGGCGATCCTCTACGCGATCGGTGTCCTCTCCACGGTGTTCCACTTTTCCAACGGGCTCTGGACGTTGGGGATCACCTGGGGCTTGTGGACGAGCCCGGCGGCGATGCGTCGGGCAAGCTGGATCAGCGTGATCATGGGCGTGCTGCTCGGCGGAGCCGGTCTCGGAGCGCTCAGCGGCATGCGCGCGGTCGATGTCGATGAGGCCCGGGCGGTGGAGACCCGCATGGGCGAGGTGAAAGAGATGCTCGAAGGCAGGGAATCCGTTCCCGGGGAAAGGTGATCCGATGGCACAACCGAGGGTGCTGGTGATCGGCGGCGGTCTGGCGGGACTGGCGGCGACGATGCGGCTGGCGGAGTTGGGCGCCGACGTCGACCTCGTGAGCCTCGTCCCTGTGAAGCGGTCGCACAGCGTCTGCGCCCAAGGGGGGATCAACAGCGTCAACGCCCT
>CAZONY010000459.1:1798-2134 GCA_964581215.1 uncultured Chitinophagaceae bacterium
CAGCCGCCGGTCAAAGAGATGGCCGATTGGGGGCCGCGGATCGTCGATCTCATGGATCGCCTCGGCGTGCCGTTCAATCGCACGCCCGAGGGCTTTCGCGACCAACGCCGATTTGGGGGCACGCTCTACAAGCGGACGAGCTTCGCCGGCGCGACGACGGGCCAGCAGTTGCTCTATTCGCTGGACGAGCAGGTGCGCCGCTGGGAGGTGGAGGGCAAGGTCAAGAAGTGGGAGTTTTGGGACTTCCTCGGCCCGGTGCTCGACGAGGCCGGCCGCTGCCGCGGCGCGATCTGCCAGGATCTCGTCACCATGCAGTTCAAGGCGTTTCCGGCCGAC
>CAZONY010000460.1:0-2132 GCA_964581215.1 uncultured Chitinophagaceae bacterium
GTAGGTCTCCTCGACCTGCTCGGTGTAGGGCACCCGCACCGTGTAGCTGGCGGTCCGCTCTTCCTTGACCGGCACCATCACCGTGTACGCCTGCTCGACGCACTCGGTGTAGGGCACCTTCACCGTCCAGCTCCGCGTCCGCTCTTCCTTGACGGGCACGCAGACCGAGTAGGACTTCTCGATCGTCTCCGTGTAGGGGACCCGCACCGTGTACTCACGGGTCCGCGTCTCGGGGACGACCGTGTTGACGGTGTAGTTGACCGTCTTCGTCCGCTTCTCGGGCACCATCACGGTGTAGTCCTGCGTCCGCTCCTCGAGCTTCGGCACCTTCTTCTTCACCGTGAAGGACCGCTCACGGACTTCCGTCGTCCACTCCGTCACCTCGACGTCGCGGATCTCCGGCACCATGCGCCAGACCTTCACCGTCTTCATGCAGGCGCCGGCGTCCGTCGCCGCCCCCTCGGTCGCCGCGGGCGTGCAGCCGTCGACGAGCACCGAACCCTCCCCGCCGCGGACGAGCGTGGTGCCGAGGCAGACGCCGGCAGCCGCGACCCAGGGCAGGAAGCTGAATGTCAATCGCTTTCTCACAGAAACCTCCAGAAGGAAAAAAGGACAATGCCGAAACGGTTCGCGAACACTCTTTCCAGGCGTGCCGCGGAGGCCATCCCCAGTCGGTGGCGTTCCGTCATCCAGTGGCCCGGCCGAGCCCGCCGCGGCCGCACCTCCCCGCGGGCCCCCGATCTCACGGTGATCGGGGCTCCTGTCGGGAAGGTTTGCGCGAGCGGCAAACTCTAGGGAGAAGATCGATCTTTCCTGACCGAAAAACTCAGCGGCCGGGGCGAGCGTGCGGCTGTTCCGGTTGCGCGGGTGACGCGGCCGAACCGTCGCAGGCTGAAGACGAGCCCATCGGCCCTCCTTCACAGCATGTTTCGAGGATCATGCCGCATCGGCGGCAGACGAGCTTGGCCCGGATCTCGAAGGTCTCGCCGGCGCAGACAGGGCACAGGGGCTGCGACATGGGCGGAATTGTACGCGCCAGCGCCGGCTGAAGCCTACGCCACATCCACCAGGATCACGATCAATTCCTTCGGCCCATGCGCCCCCAGCACGAGGATCCGCTCGATGTCGCCGGTGCGGCTCGGCCCGGTGATGAACGAGAGCATGCTCGGCAGCCGGCCGGCGTGCCGCGATTTCGCCAGCTCGAGGGCGTCGCCGAGCGTGGGCACGATCTGGTCGAGCGTGGCGACCACGACATGCACGTGCGGCAGGATCGAAAGACCGCGACCGCCGCAGGTGGCGCTCGAGACGAGGATCGAGCCCGTCTGCGACACGATCGCCTCGCAGGCCGTGATTCCGGCATCGCAGGTCTCGAGGGAACGCTTGTCGCAGGCCGGGTCATCGGCCCGGTACGTGGCACACGCCACGCCGGCCAGCAGCGGCGCGACGAGCGGATGGCCGTGCCAGGCCACGCGGCCCCAGCCCCGCTCCCGCGCCAGCCCGGACACGACATCGGCTGCCGCCGACACGTCGGGCCTGCGGACGACGACGGCCCGCAGCTTGTCGAGGTTTTCGGTGAGGAGTTGCAGCCGCTCGGCGGGCGAGTCGCCGCCGTCCGGCAGCCATGGGCGGGCGACGTCGAGGGGCAGCACGGTGAGCGCCGCGTCGGCGGCCCCGGCCGCCGCCCGGGCGCTCTCGCGGGACGCGAGGTGGGGGAGCGGCGCGGGCACCCGCAGCGCTTCGCGGACGCGGGCCAGGATCGTGTCGCGGGCGTTCATCGGTCGGTCTCTTTTTTGGCAGGCTGAGGTGCGTCCCGCATCGTCACCGCTGCCCCGTCTGCCGGCGGGCATGCCACTGGGCGCGAAAACTCCGCGGCGGGGCGGCCGGCAGGTCGCGGGTGGCCAGCCAGTCGCGCAACAGCGGCGGCTTGATCGCCTTTGCCAGCCCGAGCGTCCTGCGGAACAGCGCTCCCCCCGCGGCGAAGAGCCACGGCCGCCGCGCGACCATCACGAAGGCCTTGTGCCCGAGTCGCTCCCAGCGGTTGGGGGCCGTGCGGGCCGCGTTGCGGCGGTTGTGGAGCAGGTGGTGGTGGATGTCGATCCGCACCGGGCAGGCGTCGGTGCAGGCGCCGCAGA
>CAZONY010000461.1:0-2131 GCA_964581215.1 uncultured Chitinophagaceae bacterium
TCTTCCCCGCCGACCGCGAGGTGGATGACCACGTCTACTGCATGTACGAGTACCCCGCTCCCGGCTACGAGGAGGACCGCAACAAGAAGATCGTGGTGACGTACTCGTCGATCAACGGCAACGGGTTCGGCGGCTACGGCGAGGTGGTGCTGGGAACGAAGGGCACGCTGATCCTCGAGAACGAGCGCGACGTGATGCTCTACAAGGATTCCACGCGGGATACGCGGGTGACCGTGAAGAAGGGCAAGGACGGCGCCCCGACGCTCGATACCACCGAGAGCGGTGGCGGCGGCGGTGCCGTGGCCGCGGCGGCCGGGGGCGATTCCAAGGCGGCCCCGTCGCGGGGCTACACCGAAGAGATGGAGCACTGGGCATGGTGCATCCGGAACCCCGCTCCGGAAAATCAGCCGCGGTGCAAGCCGGAGGTGGCGATCGCCGACGCGGTGATCGCGCTGGTGAGCAACATCGCCTTGGCCAATCCGGCCACGCAGTCGCGGATCGAGTTCAAGCCGGAGTGGTTCGACATCGCCGACGACGCCACTCCCGAGGGTGTCGCGCCCGACGTCAACCGCGATCGCTACAAGGGCTGACCATCCCCGCCGGGGCGTGGCTCGCGGGCATCGGCTCACAGTGAGAAAAAGTCGCGGATGGCCCGGAAGAGATCCTGGCTGTCGGCGGGCTCGGGGCGAGCCCCGGCCACCGCGATGTCGCGCTGCGATAGCCGGCTCTGCAAATGTCTGCCCAGTGCATCGACGAGTTCCGGATGGGCCTCGAGGACGTGCTGCAAGCCCTCCTTCGCCAGTTCGACCACGCGGGTCTCCTCGGTCGCGGTGACGGTGGCGACCCTTCGGGATCCCGTCATCAGCGACATCTCGCCGAAATAATCGCCGGCGGTGAGTTCGGCGACGGGCACGGTTTCCTGCGCTCCGGCTCGCGCGGTTACGGCGGCCCGTCCGGAGAGCACGACGAACATGCTCGTGCCGGGGTCGCCCTCCCTGACGATCGGCTCGCCGGCCGCGAAGAGTCGTTCGCTGGACTCCGCGGCGAGCCTTTCCAGCGACTCGGGGGGGAGCGATCGCAGCACGCCGACCGCGCGGAGCGCCGCGAGCCGCCTTGCGACTGACTGCGACGGGTCGGGCGGTGGGGGTGGTTCAGCGGGCGTGACTCGCACGGCATGGGTGGCGACGGGAATCTCGATGCCGTGCCGCGCCAAGGCATACCAGATGCGGTCGCGGGCCATGCCATCCACGCGGTCGCGCTTGTCGAACTCGGCGGTGAAGAGCCGCACCCAGTGTTCCACGCCGCGCTCCGTGAAGGCGTTGGTGACCACCGACGGCGACGGATGCTCGAGCACGCCGAAGCTGCCGCGGACGGCCTCGAGGATGATCCCGTGCACCTGCTGCGGTGGTACGGCGTAGGGGGTGACCACGAACAGGCTGCGGCGCGACCAGGCTTCGGGCTTGGTGAAGTTGCGAATCGATGCCTGGGCCAGTTGGCCGTTCGGGATGATGACATGGGCCTCGTCGAGCGTGATGACTTTCGTCGCCCGCCAGTTGACCTCCACGACCCGGCCGATGTGGGCGGGATTGTCGTCGTATTGGATCCAGTCACCCAGTTCGAAGGGGTGTTCGGCGTGGATCGCCAGGCCGGCGAAGACGTTGCCGAGAGTGTCTTTCAGGGCGAAGCCGAGCACGGCGGTCACGACGGCCGACCCGGTGAACAGGCTGCCCGGCTCGACGCCCGCCTCGTAGAGGATCGCCACGAGGGCGGCGGCCAGCATCAGCCATCGCAGCACGTCGAGCAGGATCTGCGGCAGGGGCGGCCGGAGACGATCCCAGATCGCCACCCCCGCCACGAGCAGGCCCGACTGCAGGAGCGACGCCAGGAGAAAGAAGCGGGCGCCGAGCACGGCCGCCGTCGAGGCCTGATGCGCGCTCGGGAAAAGCAGCGCGATCAGCGGAACGATCGGGGCCATCGCCAGGATCGCGAGCGGCCACAACGCCAGCCGCCGCCGTCCCCGGGGCAGTGCGACGACGACGATCACCAGCGCCGCCAGGGCCGCGAGCAGTTCCCTGCGAAGGTCGAGGTCGGCGGGGACGGACAGGGCGTCTTCCAGCGATCGGAGCGGGTC
>CAZONY010000462.1:0-2102 GCA_964581215.1 uncultured Chitinophagaceae bacterium
CAGCATGCTCGCCCGGCCCTACCGCAAGGGCTACGAGATCGAGCTGGGCTGAGCCCACTGGCGGACCGCCTCGTAGGCGACGATGGCGGCCGAGTTGGCGAGGTTGAGGCTGCGCACCTGCGGACGGGCCGGGATCGTGAGCACCCGCTCACGGTGGGCCTCGAGCAGGCTCGTCGGCAGCCCCGTGGACTCGCTCCCGAAGACGAGCACGTCACCGCGGGCGTACGCGACGTCCGTGTAGGAGCGGGGTCCGCCCACCTCGAAAAACCAGTTCGGCCGCCGGCCGATCGCGGCCAGCCGGTCCAGGAGGTCCGCCCATGAATCGGCCACTTCCCATTCGAGGTGCTCCCAGTAGTCGAGCCCGGCGCGTCGCAGGTAATAGTCGCCCAACTTGAAGCCGAGCGGCTTGACGAGCCACATTTTCGCCCCGATGGCCACGCACGTGCGGCCGACGTTGCCGGCGTTGGGCGGGATCTCGGGCTCGTGGAGCACGATGTGGAGGAGCGGGTCGTACCGCATGGGCGTATCCCCGGCCGGAGGCGGTCTGCTATCTTTCAGGGGTCGAGGCCTCACAGGAGAAGCGACGAGTTGGTCGAGATCAAGCGAAACCCCACGCGGCCGGTGAAGATCGGCCGCATCACGATCGGCGCCGGTCATCCCATCGCGCCGCAGAGCATGACGGCCACCCATACGCAGGACGTGGCCGCCACGCTCGCGCAGGTCGCGGATCTCCATCGGGCCGGGGCCGGCGTGGTCCGCATCGCCGTGGACAGCAAAAAGGACGCGGCCGCCCTGCCGGCCATCCGTGGAGGCACGGAGGCGAATCTCGCCATCGACCTCCAGGAAAACTACCGACTCGCCGCCGAGGTGGCTCCGCACGTGGACAAACTGCGGTACAACCCCGGCCACCTCTACCACCACGAGCCGACCAAGCCCTGGCAGGACAAGGTCAGCGTCGATCCGGCCAAGAAGGAGCAGTTTGCCGACGATGATTCGATCGGCCCGATGCTGGCCAGCGCCCTCGAGCATTGCGAACTGCTCGATGCGATCGGCTTCACCCGCTATTGCGTGTCGCTCAAGGACTCCGATCCGCGGAAGGTGATCGAGGTGAATCGACGGTTCGCCGAAGCCCGCCCCGACGTGCCGATTCACTTGGGCGTCACCGAGGCCGGGATGCCCCCCGACGGCATCGTGAAGACGCGGATCGCCTTCGAGCAATTGATCTCGCGGGGCATCGGCGACACCGTGCGGGTGTCGCTCACCGTGCCCAACGCCGACAAGCCCCAGGAGATCGCCGCCGCCAACGCCATCCTGGCCGACATCGCGGCCGGCCGCGTGCGAAGCGTCGTGGACTACGGACTCTCGTCGCTGAACATCATCTCCTGCCCGAGCTGCTCGCGCGTCGAGAACGAGGCCTTCATCGAGCTGGCCCGCGAGGTGAAGGAGATGACGCAGTACGCCAAGGACCACGCCATCACGATCGCCGTGATGGGCTGCCGGGTGAACGGCCCGGGGGAGACCGATGATGCCGACCTCGGCCTCTGGTGCGGCCCCACCCACGTGAACCTGAAGAAGAAGAGCGCGGAACTGGGGGCCTTTCCCTACGATGAGATCCTGCCGCGGCTCCGCCGGGAACTCGACCAACTGATCGCGGCCCGCGCATGAGCACGCTGCCCATCGTCGATGCCTCGGGCGGATCCTGTGCGGCCGGCACCTCCGTGATGCCCGCCACGGGCCCGGTCGATCCGGCCACCTGCCGCGGCACGTTCTCGATCGTCAGCCTCGGCTGCCCGAAGAACCTCGTGGACAGCGAGAAGATGCTCGGCCTTCTGCGGGACGACGGCTGGCAGCTGGTGGGCGAGCCGGCCGGGTCCGACCTCGTGATCGTCAACACCTGCGCCTTCATCGACGCGTCGCGGCAGGAATCGTACGCGGCGATCAACGAGATGCTCGACCTCAAACGGGGGGGCGGCACGCGGGGCGTGATCGTGGCCGGCTGCCTCGCCGAGCGCCAGAAGGAGAAACTGCTCGACGAGCTGCCGGGCGTGGATGCCGTGATTGGCGTCTTCTCCCGCGACGAGGTGGCCCGGACGGCCGAGCGG
>CAZONY010000463.1:0-2100 GCA_964581215.1 uncultured Chitinophagaceae bacterium
GTCGCCGTAGGCGATGCGGAGCGTCTGCCGCCGTTTGAACCGTCGCAGGGCGGCCATCACCGCCGCCGGCTCGTCGAGCAGGCCCAGTTCCACAGCCAACGCCGCGGCGAGGCTTTCCCGGCGTTCCGGCCGGCCGCCCCCCAGGCGGATCGATTCCCAGGCCTCCGGATCGGTGATGACGAGTTCGGCCAGGTAGGGGCTGGCGGAGAAGAGCTTGACGAGGACGTCGAGCGACTCGGGGTCGCGCTGGAAGAGCGTGCCGACGGAGAGCGGGCTGCGGACGGCGCCCAGAAACCGCTCCAGGGAGACGAGCACCCGGTCGGCATCGCTGACGTGCGGAAGCAGGTCGTGCAGCCGGGTGGCGAGCGTCGCGACCAGGTCGAACGTGAGCCCCTGCGCCGCGAGTCCGGCCAGCGCACGGTGGGCGATGGCGGGGTCGCCCAGTCCGGCGTCGCGGCCCCACGCGGCCGCGGCGGCCGGGTCATCGATCAGCCGTCGGGCGTCGCTGGCGGCGAGGGGGGGCATGCGGCACGACAGGTCGGAACCCGTCCTACGTCGGCAGTTTGATGGTGTGGAGCGCCGGGGCCTCGTGCGAAAAGCGGAGTGAGTCGAGCGGCGTGGCGTCGGCCAGGCCATCCGCCACGGTGCCGGCCAGCGACCACGCGCCGGCCGACTCGATATCGACATCGACGAGTCGGCCCAAGAGCCGCAGCGGCGCGTCGAAGACCACGATGCGGTCGCACATCGTCCGGCCGGTGAGCTGCGCCACGCCGTCGGGGCCGGGATCGATCGCCCGCTTCTCGTCCCGGGTCGAGAGGCCCTCGACGAGGACGCGCTGCCGCGCGCCGATGAACCGCCGATTGCCGGCGAGGCTCACCTCGGCCTGCGCCTCGAGCAGGACGTTGTTGCGCTCCTTCTTGACGGCCTCGGGCACGTCATCGACCTGCCGCTCGAAGGCCTTCGTGCCCGGGCGGGGGCTGTATTTGAAGATGAAGGAGTTCTTGAAACCGGCCGAGCGGACGAGGTCGAGCGTGGCCTGGAATTCGGCGTCGGTCTCGCCGCAGAAGCCGACGATGAAGTCGCTCGTGACGGCGGCGTGGGGCAGCTCCTCGCGGACGCGGCCGAGCATCTCCATGTAGTCGCCGATCGTGTAGCCCCGCTTCATCCGGGTGAGCACCGCGTCGGATCCGTGCTGGGCCGGCACGTGCAGGTAGTGGCAGACCTTCGGCAGGTCGCGGACGGCCGCGATCAGGTCGGGGGTCATGTCCCGCGGATAGTTCGTCACGAACTTGATGCGGTCGAGGCCCTCGATGGCGTCGAGCGTCGCGAGCAGGTCGGCCAGTCGGACCGTCCTGCCGCCATCGACCCATCGGTAGCTGTTGACCGTCTGGCCGATGAGCGTGATCTCGCGGCAGCCCTCGGCCACGAGCTTCCGGGCCTCGGCGAGGATCGCGTCCGGAGGTCGCGCCTGCTCGGGGCCGCGCACCCGCGGCACCACGCAGAAGGCGCAGAACTTGTCGCAGCCGGTCTGGGTGCGGATGAAGGCCTGGAAGGGCGTGGGCCGCATGGCGGGGTCGCGGTCGGGATCGTAGCTTTCGAAACTCCGGGCCACGGCGTCGCGGGAGCCGGCCGTGCGATCGAGGCTCACCTCCAGCTGCGGGCCGCCACCGGAGAGCACGAGATCGACGAGGCCGGGCACGCGGTGGAGCTGCCCGGGGCCGACGACCAGATCGACCCACGGCGCCCGGGCCCGCACGAGGGCCTGGTCCTTCTGGGCCATGCAGCCGAGCACGCCGACGACGAGCCCCGGCCGCTTCTCCTTCTCGAGCCGGATGCGGCCCAGGGCCGAGTAGATCTTGTCTTCGGCGTGCTGGCGGACGGAGCAGGTGTTGTAGAAGACGGCGTCGGCCTCGGTCGCGGTCGTCGCCATCTCCCAGCCCTGGCGGCGGAGCGCGGCCACCACGAGCTCGCTGTCGAGCACGTTCATCTGGCAGCCGACCGTTTCGATCCACAGGCGTTTCATGAGATCCCCAGTTTATCCGAGTACCGTGCCCGGATGCAGCGCGTGACCACGGGCGAATTCCGCCGCCGTCATGCTGC
>CAZONY010000464.1:0-2098 GCA_964581215.1 uncultured Chitinophagaceae bacterium
TGAGATGAGCCTCCTTGGCAGCGACTGGGGACCGCCGGTTCCGTGCCCGACGGTGGAGCCGGGATGCAAGCCGCGGCTCCACGCAACGATGGCATACGCCGTGCGGATGTCAAAAAACCGTCGGCCGAAAAGCCGCTGGGATCAGCCCATTCCCCGATTTCGGTGAACGGAACCGCAGGCCCGCCAACGAGTTAGGCCTCGAGCATGGCCCGGAACCGGCCGAAGAGATAGGCCGAGTCGTGGGGGCCGGCAGCGGCCTCCGGGTGGTACTGCACGCTGGCCGCCCTGGCCGTCTTGTGCCGAAGGCCCTCGATCGTGCCGTCGTTCAGGTTGCGATGCGTCACCTCGAGTTCCGGCGGCAGCGATGCCTCGTCGACGGCGAAGCCGTGATTCTGCGAGGTGATCTCCACCTTGCCGGTAACGATGTCCATCACCGGCTGGTTCGCGCCGCGATGGCCGAAGGGAAGCTTGAATGTCTTCGCGCCGCAGGCCAGGGCCAGAAGCTGATGGCCGAGGCAGATGCCGAACATCGGCACCTTTCCGACGAGATCGCGAACCGTCTCCACGCAGTAGCCGAGCGCCTCGGGATCACCCGGGCCGTTGGAAAGAAACACGCCGTCGGGCCGGTGGGCGAGCACCTCGGCTGCGGTCGCTTTCCCGGGAAGCACGGTCACCTGGCAGCCCAGGCTCGCGAGGTGCCGGGCGATGTTCCACTTCATGCCGTAGTCGAGGGCCACGACGCGCTTCCCCGGCAGCGGCTCCGGCTTCACCGGGAGCGTTCCCCCTTCCGTGGGCTGCGGCAGCGGCTCGCCCCATTCATCAAGCGGCTCGTTCCACGCCCTGGCCTGCTCGGGCATGACTTCACGGACGAGATCACGGCCGACGAGGCCCGGCGCATTCCGAGCCATCTCGACGAGCCTCGCGGCGTCGAGCACCTCGCTCGAAAGAACGCCCGTCATCGCGCCGCGGATGCGCAGCCGCCGCACGAGGGCCCGCGTGTCGATGCCGGCCAGCCCCACCACGCCCGCCCTCGCGAGGTAGTCGCCGAGCGTGCCGGTGGCCGTGAAGTTGCTCGAGATTCGGCTGGCCTCGCGGACGACGAAGCCCGCCATCTGCAGCGCGCCGCTCTCGACGTCGGCCGGGTTCACGCCGTAGTTGCCGATCTGGGGCGCGGTCATCGCGAGAATCTGGCCGCGGTAGGAGGGGTCGGTGAGGATCTCCTGGTATCCGGTCATCGAGGTGTTGAAGCAAACCTCGCCCGACACCGTGCCGGTGCCGCCGAACGACGTGCCGAAATAGACCGTGCCGTCTTCGAGTGCCAACGCCGCGCGTGCCACGCTGTGGGAATCTCCTGTGCGAGTTCGACCCCATGATAGCGACGCCCGAAACCGCGTGAAGCCACGCGGCTCACTGCGGCGTCGGGGCGGCCGTCACGAGCGCGTCCTGTGGGTTCTCGACGAGCCGCAGGCCACGGAAGCGAACCTCCTGCGGAACCTTGTTGGAATGGAGTTGCAGGCCGATCGGCCCGCTCTCGCAGAGTTCAGGCTTCGAATCGGTCCAGTCGAGCACCTCCCTGCCGTTGACGGCCAGCCGGATCCGGCTGCCGATGGCCAGGATCTCCATCTGGTTCCAGTCGTGCTGCTTGCCGGCGGCCTTGGCCTTGCCATCCTGGTCGCCCGCGATGCCGTTGCGGCGATAGAGGTCGTAGAGACCCCAGCCCGAGGGGAACATCACAAGATGCCCCTGGTAGCTCGATGCCTCGCCGTCCTTCTCGAACTTCTTCCCCCAGATCGCCACGCCCGAGTGCATCTCGCTGGTCACGAGCTTGCCCTCGAAGAGGAGCCGAAAGTTGCGGTAGGGCTTCGTCGTGAGCAGGTAGGTGCTCACGGCCGGGGCATCGGCGGCGGAGTTGCGGCCGACGATCTCGGCCCCGTCGATCGACCAGTAGGGATCGATGTGCCCTTCCCAACCCTCGAAGTCTCGGCCGTTGAAGAGCCGCACGTCCTTCGACCGCTCCTCTGCCGGCAGCACCACCGACGAGGCCCAGTCGGCGGCGGCCGCTCGCTCGCCGACGTCGCGTTGCATGTCGGCTGGGATC
>CAZONY010000465.1:0-2096 GCA_964581215.1 uncultured Chitinophagaceae bacterium
TTTCCTCCGCGAGTCCTTCTCACATGATTGAAACGCTCATCAAAGGCGGCCCGCTGATGGTGCCGCTCCTCCTCTGCAGCCTCGCCGCGCTGGCGGTGGTCTTCGACCGCTGGGCGGCCTTCCGCCGGAATCGGCAGGTCGATACGAAGTCGCTCCGCGCCCGCGTGCTCGCCCATCTCCGCAAGGGCGACATTGCCGCCGCCATCGGCGAGTGCGAAGCCAGCCGCGGGCCGGTGGCCTCGGTGATGCTGGCGGGCCTGCGGTCCTACTCCCACTTGAAGGCGAAGGGGGAGAGTTCCGAGACGATGCGGCTGGTCGTCGGCGAGGTGATGCAGGATTCCGCCGCCCAGGCCTTGAGCGCGGTGAACAACCGGCTCGACGTGCTCACGACGGTCGGCACCGCCGCGCCGCTCTTGGGCATGACGGGCACGGTGACGGGCATGATCGCGTCGTTCGCGGGGCTCGCCGAGGCGGGCAGTTCGGGCGGGGGCGGCGGCACCGTCGCCAACGGTATCGCCGAGGCCCTCATCACCACGGCGGCGGGCCTGCTCATCGCCCTCGGCGCGGTGATCCCGCAGAGCCTCTTCAACCGCTGGAGCGACGAGATCGAGCTGGAAATCGAGGAGGCCTCCTCCGAGATCGTCGAGCACATCCTCGTCAGTCACTGATTTCATGCGGGCACGGGACCACAACCACCATGGCACGAGCACCCTCGCAGCAGGAAGCCAGGAGCGGAAGCGACTGGACTACGTTGCGTCCGTTGTCGCGTGATTCCGCCGGCTCCCGCCGGCGGCTTCCTGGGTGTCGGCAGCGACCGCAAGACCCCGCGGCGAAATCTTCCCTCTCCCGATAACGGCTGAGTGATCATGGCACGACGACGCGAGAAGAAGAACCGGACGGGCACGATCCCGACTGATTCATTTTCCGACATCGCCTTCCTGCTCATCATCTACTTCCTCGTGGCGACGTCGCTCGTGAAGCTGCAGTCGATCACGGCCGACCTGCCGTCGGGGGAAAAGGCGGAACAGGCCCAGGCGGAAAAGACGCCGATCGTGAACCTCCGCGGAGGCCAGGTCTTCTTCAACGACAAGCCGGTGGAGATGACGGAGCTCGAGGAGCGGCTCGCGGCGCTCGAATTCGCCGACAAGGACCCGGAGCGGCGGGTGGTGATGCTCGAGACCGCCAAGGGCACCCCCTACGACGCCTACTTCCAGGCCCTGGCCGCGATCAGCGCCAGCGGCGGGGTGGTGGCCCTCGTGGAGGAGGAGAAGTAGGGCATGGGACGTTCCCGCTCGCACGAACGACGCAAGAAACGCCGCAGCGTGCCGGTGCCGACGGCCAGCATGGGCGACATCGCCTTTCTGCTGATCATCTTCTTCCTCGTCTGCAGTGAGGTGTCGAAGGACGCCGCCGACATCCAGGTGACGCTGCCCGCCTCCGAGCGGGTGGAAAAGACGAAGGCCGCCGCGGCGGCCCGCGTGGCGATCGATCAGGCCGGCCAGATCTATTTCGACGGTGCGAAGGTCGAGAACGCGAAGGATGTCGAGTGGGGCGTGCGGGCCCTGCTCACGAACACGGTCGTGGACGACCAAAGGCACGTGCTGTTCCGCTGCGACGCGGCGGTCGCCAAGGAAACATTCGAGCCAGTATTGAAGGCCATCGCCGAGGGCGGCGGCATCATCGACGCGGTGGGTGACAAAAAGGAGCCAGGAAAATGAGCGATGTGAAACGGGCGGCCGGGTCGGACGACCTGCTGCGGGACTTCCGGGGCAGCGGCCTGATGTGGCCGCTGCTCGTCACGGTGGCGGCGCATGCCGTCGTGATTCTCGCCACGAGCGTGCCGTGGCTGCGGGAAGCGATCGGCGGCGGCAAGGGCGACCTCACGGATGACCAGCGGCTCGACGCCGCGGTGAAGGAGGCCACCGCCTCGCTGCAGGCGATCGCCAAGGAGCACGGCGTGCGGCCACAGGATCTCGGCAGCCGCTTCACGTCGGGCAGCAAGCCCGCCGCGCCCAAGGCAGGCGGCGCGGAGAAGCCCTCCGGCGCGGAAAAACCCGCGCCCGCGCAGTCCGACGCGCCGGGGCAGCCCGCCGCGC
>CAZONY010000466.1:0-2089 GCA_964581215.1 uncultured Chitinophagaceae bacterium
GGTTCGTGGTGGGCGGCCCGCACGGCGACTGCGGCCTCACGGGCCGAAAGATCATCGTCGATACCTACGGTGGCTGGGGTCGGCACGGCGGCGGCGCCTTCTCGGGCAAGGATCCCACGAAGGTCGATCGCAGCGCCGCCTACATGGCCCGCCACGTGGCCAAGAACATCGTCGCCTCGGGCCTGGCCGATCGCTGCGAGGTGCAGTTGGCCTACGCCATCGGTGTGAGTGAGCCGGTGAGCGTGCGGGTCGACACCGAGGGTACCGGGAAGATTTCCGACGAGCGGCTCTGCGAACTCGTCCGCGAATGCTTCCCGCTCACGCCGCGGGGCATCATCGAGGAACTCGACCTGCGGCGGCCGATCTACCGCCGCACGGCGGCCGGCGGGCACTTCGGCCGCGACGAGTTCTCGTGGGAGAAGACCGACAAGGCGAAGGCGCTGGCCAAGGCGGCCACCGCTGCCGTGGCAGCCACCTGACGGCTGCCCCTACCTCACCTCCTCCACGTTGCCCGTGGCCCATGCTCCCTCCTCAGCCGGCTTCGCTCCCCAGCAGATGCTGGCTGGGGCGACGCTCGACCGGACGGTGGTCACCGCGGCCACCGCCGGAGCGGGTTGCCTGGCCGCCATCTGCGGGTTCGTCCTCCTGGCGAGGCGACTTGCCGGCGGCGTGACGCTCGTCCCCAACGCGGGCACGCTGGCCGCCGTCGGCATCGCCGGCAGCCTCCTCGTGACCGTGGGCGATCTGGCTGCCCGGATGGCCGGCAGACCGCGGCCGATGCTGACCCGCGTCGGTTTTTTGATCGCCGCGCTGGCAACGGCCCTTCCGCTTCCCCTCAGCCGTCCAGGCACGGCGGCGATGGGAATCGCCTGCGTGGTGTGCGCGTCCATCCTGCTCGTGCGGCCGCGGATGGCTCGCCGACTCCGCCTGGCTCCGCAGGTGCCCGTCCGCGTTGCGCCGCGCGACGAACGGCCGGCCTCGGCCCCGGTGCCAGTCGCGACGCCATGGAGCACCCTGCCGGCGCCGGCCTCCCCCGACGAGCACCTCCTCCAGCGCCAGGAACGAGTCGTACTGCCCGATGGTGGCGAATGCGTCCGTGGACGGCTGGTCCTCACGGTGGCGGCGGGGGCCCGTAATGCCTCGGGGCACGTCGGATTCTGCCCCCCGTTCGCGATGACGCCGACGGTCGATGTATCCACCGCCTATGATGACGTGGAAGCGGTCGTCGCGGCTGCCGAGGTGCTGCCCTGGGGCATCCGCGTCGAATGCCGTCTCGATGACCCTGCCGACGAGGCCCTGGAGATTCCGATCGACATCCTCGCGGCCGCCCCTCCTTGCTCCCCGTCGCCCCTCCCCTCACGGACGTGAGCCCACCATGGCCCGCTGGCCCGAACGCGTTTGGACCACCGTCTTCACCTACGGCGTGATCTTCGCCGGATTTCCACTGCTGTGCCTGCTCTTCTGGAAGTGGGTGCGGGGATGACTCGCGGCACTCTTCCCGCCGACCTCCCCGCCGACGTGGCCGGCCCTGTCGTCGCCACGCATCAAGAACACCTCTTCGCGGACTGGCACCGGCTCGATGCCCGCGGCCGGGCCGCGCTGATCGAGCAGCTACGATCGATCGACTGGCCGTTGGTCGCCGCGCTACGGCGCCGGATCTTCGACGAGCCCATGCCATCGAACCCGCTGTCCGGCGGCATCGACCTGGCCGCGGCCGTCACGCCCCCGTGCCTGCGGCTGCGGGACGACGCGAATGCCATCCCTCCCGCCACGGCCTCCGCCCACGGCGCTGCCGCGCTCGCGGCGGGCCGCATCGGCGCGATCCTCGTCGCCGGCGGGCAGGGATCGCGACTAGGCTGCGACGGCCCCAAGGGCATCGCCCCGATCGGGCCGGTTTCGGGGGCCAGTTTGTTCGAAATTCTGCTCGGGAAACTGGTCGCCGTAGCCGCCCGTCATGCGGCGCCCGTGCCCCTGGCCATCATGACCAGTTCGGCCACCGATGCGGCCACGCGGGAATTTCTCGCCCGGCATGACTGGTTCGGCCTCCAGCCCGATCGCGTGCTCGTGTTCCGCCAGCACGATCTTCCGG
>CAZONY010000467.1:0-2086 GCA_964581215.1 uncultured Chitinophagaceae bacterium
CCGACGACTTCTCCTACAACATCGTGAAGGACCCGGTGCACATCCGCGACTTCCATGCCACGGTGCTGCACCTGCTCGGCTTCGACCACGAGCGGCTCACCTACCGACATCTCGGGCTCGACTTCAAGCTGACCGGGGTGGAACACGCCCGCGTGGTGCCAGACCTGCTGGCCTGACCTTCGTGCCAAGGGCCCGGATGTGACAACGAGCACCTCTTTCGCGGCCGTGTCCACCTGCCGGATGACGACCACACTTCTTTTCCTCGCGGCGATCCTCGTCGGCCAGACCGCGGCCGCGGCACCCCGTCCGAACATCATCGTCGTCCTCGCCGACGACATGGGGTTCTCGGAGCTGGGCTGCTACGGCGGGGAGATCAGGACGCCGACGATCGATCGACTGGCGGCCGAAGGCGTGCGGTTTTCGCAGTTCTACAACTGCTCGGTGTGTGGGCCGAGCCGTGCCTCCCTCATGACCGGTTGCCAGCCGTGGCGGGTCGGCCAGCCCCCCGGAGCGAACATCTTCGCGCCCCTCGCGACCAACTGCGCGACCCTCATGGAGCTGCTCGCGGCCAACGGCTACGAGACCTGCGCGGTCGGACGGCTCGACATGGTGACGGCGGAGAACTGGCACGACCCCTCGGCCGTCGCCCGGAGCGCGACCCGATTTCTGGGATCGGCCAGCGGCGGCCCGGGTGACTATTTTCGTGAGGCGGCGAAGACGCCCTGGTTTCAGGACGGCAGAAGATTCAAGCGGCCTGAGAGCGAGTACTCGACCGATCTGATCACGGATTTCGCGGCACGGTTCATCGAGGGCAGCGCCGGAAGCCAAACGCCGTTCTTCGCCTACGTCTCCCACTACGCCCCGCACTGGCCGCTGCAGGCGAAGGAAGAGGACGTGGCAGCCTGTCTCGATCTCTATCGCAGCCGTGGCGTTCCGGCCCTGATGGAGGCCCGGCTCGAGCGACTCATCGACTCCGGGCTCCTCTCCCAAAGCACGAGGCTCTGCCCTTCGCTGCTGCGGCCTGCGGACGACGTCGCCAGCCGCGACCACTCGCTCGAGCGCATGGCCATCAATGCGGCGATGGTCGAGAGTATCGACCGGAGCCTCGCCCGGATCCTCACCGCCCTGGAGAAGGCGGGAAAACGGGAAAACACGTTGATCCTGGTCCTGTCGGACAACGGCGCCAGTTCGCAGCTCGCGTTCGACAGGCCTGTTCCACCGGGAGCGCGTCCCGGCGGGCCTGGCACGTTCCTCAACCACGGCGCCGCCCTCGCCTCGTTGGCAAACACACCGTTTCGTGGCCACAAGATGGAGTTCCTCGAGGGGGGCATCGCCTCGCCGCTGATCGCCTGGTGGCCGGCGGGGCTTCGACGCGGTGGCCGCATCTCGCATCGGATCAGCCACATCGCCGACATCATGCCCACCTGCTTGGAGCTGGCGGGCGTGCCGCACCCGCAGCAATTTCGAGGCCGCCGGCTGATTCGGCTCGATGGGGAGAGCATGGTTCCGGTCCTCGGGGACGAAGCAGCCGCCGACGATGCCGACCGCGTCGTCGCCTTTGCGGGTGGCCTGCGGCAGGGACGCTTCAAGTTGATCGAGACCGCCGGTGCTCCTCCCGAACTCTACGACATCGCCGAAGACCGCGGCGAAACGACGAACCTGGCCGAACGGTTCCCGGACCGCGTGCAGGCCATGCAAGACCTGCTCAAACAGCTCGGTCCGTGACCGCCGACAGCCGCTGCCCGACCGGTTAGACCTGCGTCTGGGAGAGGGAGGCCAAGTGTCAGGTTTCGGTCGCCCTCAAGGGCGTGGCGTCCGAAACCGTCTTCACCGTGAACGGTGCCAACGGCGGGCATCCTGTCGGCGGGGATGCCGCAGAAGGCATGTACGGCACTATGCAACCTTGATGTTCGGCTATCTGAAACCCGAACCGAACCGGCCAGACAGTGACTCCACAAAACATTGCAGTTTTTGCAATCTTTTGGCGAGGTTCATGACCTCCAGCCGGAGCCATGTGGTGAGCTGCGGAGCCTATGGCCACATCGAATTCGTGCACACGGCGCAGAGCCCGGAAGACGTGCACCCC
>CAZONY010000468.1:0-2081 GCA_964581215.1 uncultured Chitinophagaceae bacterium
GCCCCGGCTCGCCCCGGAAGCGTCGTCCGCCAGGCGACGTTGCTCGTCTTCGACCAGGTCGTCGGCAGGCCCCGTGCGGACGAAATGCCGTCCCCGTGCGGCCCGCGCCACTGGGGCCACTGGTCGCCCCGACACCACGCGGCCGGCATGGCGGCCGCGATGCCCACCATGCCGAGGAGGACGACGCGCACGAGACAGGCGTTCATAGTCAGATTAGCGTTTCTTCTTCGCGGTGTTCGTGACAGCCTTCCGCCTGCCGGCCTTGGCTTTTTTTGTGGTCTTCTTCGTGGCGGCCTTGGCGGGTTTTTTGACGGCGGCGACGCGTTTTGGCGTCGGTGTCTTCTTCTTCGTGGATCGCTTCTTGAGGACCGGCCGCCGCCTTGCTTGGCGCACCTCGGCCACCTCGTCGAGAAACTCGTGCACGCTGGCGGTCAGTTCCGCGGCGGAGAGCGGTTCCACCTCGTCCATGATGAAAAGCGACAGTTCGCCCCGCTGCTGGGCGGCCATGAGCGTCTTGTACTCCTCCAGCGAAAGGTCGTCATGGTCGTCATCTTCGCTGGTGAGAAACTCGAACCCGATCCGGTTCGTGGCGTCCCACCCGTCGATGTGGAACGACACGCCGTATTCACGAAACATCAGGTTGCGGGTGATCGCATACCCGCGGGCACGGAAGAGCCGGGCCAGCAGATCGCAGGCGGTCGTTTCGCTGAGCGTATCCGACATCGCAAGAGCCTCGTCGTGAAAAGGCCGGCGGTCACTGCCGTCGGATGCCGGCAGAATACCTGATGCCGCATCGGGGCACCACCTGACCACCGGCGTTGACAGATTCGCTCCCGTCTCAGTACTTCTACCGGCCGTTGGAGCCTCGTCGGGACGCTCGAGGCGGTACCAAAGCGAGGGCATCACAATGGGTTGCGGCGTCGGTCTTCGAACTCCGTTGCAGTGCGGCCTGATTGCGGTGCTGCTGGCCTTTTGTTCGGCCTCCCTGGCGTACGACGCCGGCATGCCCAATCCCCCTGCCCGCCCGACCCGGGTGCGGTGCGGCGTGGTGGTGCTCGACGTCATCGACGTCGATGACGTGAACGAGGCCTTCGAGGCCGAACTGCTGCTGGTGGCCACCTGGAACGATCCGCGGCTGGCCTTCGACGCCGAGGCCGAGGGCACGTCGTGCAAGATCTATCAGGGCGCCTACCAGTTCAACGAGATCTTCTCGGGCTGGTGGCCGCAGCTGCTGATCATCAACCAGGTCGGCGGTGGAGACGCGGAGGTGGTGAAGGTCGAGGTCTATCCTGACGGTCGCGTGCGGTATCTCGAGCAGCGCAATGCCCGGCTGGAAACGCCGATGCAGCTGCGGGCCTTTCCCTTCGACACGCAGCGGCTCCGGGCGGGAATGATCTCGTTCGCCAACCCGATCGACGAGGTCGTGCTGGAGGTCGATCCCGACTACGCCGACGCCACCAACGAACTGGTCCGCCGGGAGCAGACCGTCAATGTCGCCGACTGGAGCCTCGAACGACTGGAGTTGACGGCTGACGAGACCTTCCTCGCTGCCGCTGGAACGCCGCAGCGGTATTCCCGACTCGTGACGACGATCCAATTGAAGCGACGCAGCTGGCAACTCGTCTGGCAGATGTTCTTTCCGCTGCTGGTGATCGTGTCGATGATCTGGTCGATCTTCTGGATCAACATCGAGTCGCTTCCCGACCGGCTCAATGTCTCGTTCATCGGTGTGCTGACGATCGTGGCCTACCAGTTCGTGGTCATCGACCACATGCCCAACAATTCCTATCTCACGTTCACCGACGCGCTTCTGCTGGCCTCCTTCGTGGCGATGGCGGCCACCATCCCGCAGAGCCTCTACATCCACCGACTCGTGCGCAAGGGCAAGCAGAACAAAGCCCAGCGGATCGACCGCATCTGCCGATGGGCGTTTCCGCTCGGCTACCTCCTGCTGCTCGGGGCGATGTCGGGCTGGTTTCTCCGGGCCTAGAGCCTATTCCGTTGCGCTGGAGCGACGGTCTGACACACTGAGAAGGGTAGGCGAGGGGGTCGGCGAACGCTCGCGGAGCATTGGGCGTATC
>CAZONY010000469.1:0-2077 GCA_964581215.1 uncultured Chitinophagaceae bacterium
GACCTGGGATCACAGGTTGGTGGTCGTTTCGACAGGACCGTCCAGGATGGCCGCGCAGAGATCGTTGTTGGCAGCGGCAACGGTATGCCGGTCGAGGTGAAGACGTACGACATCGCGGCAACGCCGGCGGTCGTGGACTCCTTCGCACCGTTCTCCAACCGCCCCGGATACCGCGGCGGCGCTGCGGTGAGCATTGGTCGCTACGACGCGGACTCGACCCCCGACGTCATCGTGGCCGGAGGCCGGGCGGCCGGGTCGCAGGTCGAGATCTGGAGTGGCCGGTCGGGCACCGAGGCGCAGCGACGGCTGCTGCGGGCGGAGGCATTTGCCGGTCTCGCGCGGGCCAACGCGGCCGTCTACGCTGCCAGCCTCGACCTCGATGGCGACGGTCGCCTGGATCGCGTCCTGTCGACGCAGGGTGACGGTGGTGCCAATCTCGGGGTGCGGAGCCTGACGACGACGGGCGGCGTGGAGGCCACGTTCGGGGCCGTTCCCAAGAATATGCGGATTGCCACCAGTTCCCCGCGGCGGCCCGTCCGCCGGTGAGAACGGGCCGCCCTTCGCACCATTACCAGCGACGTTCGAGGCCGAGATTCGCCCCGTGGAGAAACAGGCTTCCACCGTTGACGAGCTGAGAACCGCTGTCGGCAGTGTCGGTGAAGTCCCACTGATCCGGCGACAGCGCGACGCCGGCCACCCAGCTGAAGCTGTAGCCCGCCCGAAGGCCCCAGTGGCGATTGATGCGATAGACAGCCGTCAGGTTGATCTGCGACAGGAGCCCGACTCCCCCGATGGTGTCGGACTGGGGGTCACGGTAGCGGGTTCCCGGCGCCAGCGGGCTGGTGATCGCCCCGGACGACTGGTGGAGCGACGCGCCCGCGAGCCCAACCTTGTAGGTTCGCTCGAAAGCCCAGCGGCACCAGTCTCCCCGACGACGAAGGCCAAGTTGTGCACCGAAGAGGTTTGACGCAGTGTTCACGCTGTAGGGGCTCGGGGGCTCTCCCTCGCAGCAGGTCACGTTCAAATTTGCCCGCTCGTTGAGTCCCGCCCAAAAGAAGCCGCCGATCCAATCGGTGCACCGGCAGTGGGATCTCTGCATGCATCCAAGCCGAGCGCATGGATCACATTCGTTGCAGCAGTCGTAGAGAAACACGTTGGCCTCGGCGATGTTGAGCCCCGAGGCATATGTCGGGCGCTCCACGTCCGCCGTAGCCCATCCGGGTACTGCCTGGCCGATATCTCCAGGGACGGCGATTTGGTCCGGATCGTCGACGCCCGCATCCGCGAACATTCCGTAGACACCAAGGTAGCCGAGTTCCCAGCCCACGCCGTCGCCGCCGCGCTGCCCCCACAAGAGCCGAATCCCGGGCGCTGTCGCGAACTGCATGCTCCGGGTGGTGAGAATCGTCTCGCCGGGATTCGGCGAGATATCGCTGCCCACGGCGATGGCCTCGCCGTTCGTCGCGTTGTCCCGCTGGAGAAACAGCGCGTCGAACACGAGGTAGTTCGACCACTCCGGGCAGCAGTCGCACGCCCGACGGATCTCCTCCACGCAAGGCTCGGGAATAGTTTCGGAAAACGGCGGGCTGCCGGCATCGGCAGCGGTCAGGCCTACCACCTGATCGTCTTCCGCCCCTCGTTGCTGTCCGATGGCCGGACTGTGCAGCAGCGCCGCCAGGATCAGACCGACACCCGTCACGACTCCTCGAGTGCGCATGGCACGCTCCCCCTCTGAACAATGACCGCCTGTGACCGGGGTTCACCGGAGCCGGAGGATCGTTACGACCCCACCGATGCGGAGAACCCCAACAGCAGGAAACATCGTGAAAACTGGCACGACGAGTTCAGTTTTTCGCAGGTGCGACCCCCTGCCTGGAAAGCTGTATCGATTGCATCGAGCAGACGTTCATATTGCGGCATCGGCGTTCCCTTTTCCCTGCAGTCCGTCCCGCCTGAATGGCCTTATGTGCCTGCCGTCTACTGGGTAGGCTTCGCGCGGCTTCGGTCCACGTGAAGACCCGAGCGGTAGGGGTCGTCGATCTCGAACCGCAGCACGCTCTCCGCGGTGATCCAGGCG
>CAZONY010000470.1:0-2075 GCA_964581215.1 uncultured Chitinophagaceae bacterium
CCGCACGATGCTCCTGCCGGCGGGGCTCCTCGCTGCCGGTCCCGCGGCCAACCTGGCGATTCGTCCGGGGCGGTCGCCGACGGCTGCCGCCGCGCAGCCGGCGGCCAGCCCCGCCAGGACGGTCGCCGGCAGCGGCGCACGATGGCCGCTCGTGGTGGCGTTCTGGCTCGTCGTCATGCTGCCACTCACATGGGGCACGGTGCACACGCTCCGTCAGGCGGCCGCACTGTTCCGTCTCAACCCATGACTCGCTGCACGTCGCTGGCAGCCGTGGCCGTCTCTCCTTACCGCATCCCGCCGGCCAGGCGGCCGCTCAGGCGGCCCAAAGGGCACCGTCCCGCGGGCCACGCTCCACCCGCCAACTAGATATCTGGTGCGGTCGGTACCATTGATCGGGTTATCCTTCACGTCCGGAAAATCAGGCAGCATCACGTTCTTTCATGGGGAGCAGAATCGATGTCCCGCGAACCCATTCAGCCGATGCGCACGCTCGTTTCCACGCTCTGTGGCACCGCCATCGCTTTGGCCTCGAGCGCTCTCGTGCCCCGTTCGGCCATCGCAGACGGGCAGCCGCTCAAGCTCCATGCGATCTTCACGAGCCACATGGTCATCCAGCGTGACAAGCCGATCGCGATCTGGGGATGGAGCGAACCGGGCGAAAGAGTTTTCGTGCAGTTGGGGACGGACAAGGCGGAAGCGACGGCCGGCGCGGGGAGAGGGCGATGGGAAGTGAGCTTCTCCCCCCGCCAGGCGAGCGCAGAGCCGCAGACCCTGATCGTGACCGCCGGCGATGAAAAGGCGGAGTTGACCAACATCGTTGTCGGCGACGTGTGGGTCATGACCGGGCAGAGCAATATGGCCTTCCCGTTGGCCAAGGTCGAGGAGGCCGACATCGAGTCGGCCCAGGCAAGCCTCCCGCTCCTGCGATTGTTCTCGATCGACCCGAACGAGCAATCCGAACTCCAAGACGACATACCGGCGGCAAAGATTCCCACGCAGGGATGGGTCGCATCGACTCCGCAGACCGCCCGGGACTTCTCCGCGATCGGCCACGTGTTTGGCGCCCGTCTCCAGCGCGCGTTGGGCGTTCCCATCGGAGTGATCAAGGCGGCCCGCGGCGGCGCCTCGATCGAGGCCATCGTTCCCAGCCACAAATTCGACGACCATCCGCTCGCCATGCGCTATGCGGAGCACGTGAGGCAACGGATGGCGGAGTTCGATCCGGAGGCAACCTCCCTGGAAATCTGGCAGCGACAACTCTCGCGAGCCAAGAGCAAGGGGCTTCCTGAGGAAAAATGGCCGCAGAGGCCGGTCCATGCCGAGAACCTCACTTCGTGGAATATCCCCGGACGGAGCCCGAGCGACATGGGCAGCGTCCACAATGGGATGTTCGGCGTGTTCAAGGGATTCAACATCAAGGGAGTGCTGTTCCACCAGGGCTTCAACAACGTCTTGAGCGGCAACTGCCGCCCGCGGTTCTATCGTGTGCTCATGAAGCTCATGGTCGAAGGATGGCGAGAAGACTTCAACGACCCAACGCTCCCGGTGGGCGTGATCGGCTTCTGCGCCGGTGGTGATCCCCAGACGGAGGAAAACTTCGAAAGCGAGTCCCGAGGTGGCGCAGCCTTCATTCGCGAAGCACAGCGACTGGGATTGGCCGATGTCGGCGACTTAGTGAACACGGCCTTCCTGCCGGCCGACGACATCCAGGTGCCCGGCCTGCACCCCGTCAAGAAGCGCGAGCACGGTGAGCGAGCAGCCCGCTGGGCGCTCGCGCGAATCTACAGGCAGCCTGGGATGGCATGGGACTGCGCTGCACTTCTCTCCGCGGAGCCACACGGCGACGTCATGGTGCTCAAGTTTGACAAGGGCGTCATGCCCGACGACTGGTCCCCAATTGTCGAAGGCTTTTCGATTGCCGGTGAGGACGGCAGGTTCTTCATGGCCCATGCTCGATTCCCGCTTTTGCCGGGCAAGAAGCCGGGATCCAACGCCCGCAGTTGCGACACCACCACCATCCGGGTCTGGAGCCCGCTCGTGCCGTCGCCCAAAGCCGTGCGGTATTCCTGGGCCCC
>CAZONY010000471.1:0-2060 GCA_964581215.1 uncultured Chitinophagaceae bacterium
GAGCTTCGCGGGATCGGCGGCGAGGAAGAGGGGCGCGTAGGGAAGCGACTCGTTCGGAAACCGCTCCTTGGCCACCTTGTAGAGGATGTCGTATCCCCCCGGCACGTCGGCCAGCGTGCCGGCGAGCAATTCGAGCTGGGCGTCGTAGCAGGCGGTGACGTTCTGGCCGCCGGCCCAGGTCTTCACCCCGGCATAGCCCGTGTAGGCCTCCTTCAGCGTCTCCGCGGCGATCTTCTGCACGGCCGGGGGAGCCGACTTGAGCCGCTCGCGGATCGCGGCATTTGGCCCGCCCGTGGTGCTCCACCGCTCGCAGGTGCGGAGCAGCTGGCCGATGGCCGGCAGCACCTTCGCGGCGCACCGCTCGTCGGCCACCACTGGTGTGAGGGCGAGGAGCGCCGCGTTCTGGAACCAGGGCTCCTGGTGCGCGAGGTAGGGAAGGATCACGTCGACGTGCGGGACGATCATGTCGGGCGTGCCCCGGGCCACGAGGAACAGCGCCGCATCCTTCACCCACCAGGATTCCGCCGGGTCTTTCAGCATCCCGATCGCGGTCGCGAAGACGTCGGGCGGGATGTAGTCGGCCACCTTGTCGGCTGGCGTGAGTCTGGCGAGCGTGTCGACGGCCGCCCGCCGCAGCCGCGGGTCGGGGTCGCGGAGCCACCCGTGGATCAGGCCGAGCCGCACCGGGTCGTCGCCGGGCTTCTCCCACATGTAGTCGAACTCGATCCCCAGGGCGTTGTTGGCCGTGATCTGCCGGATGAGCGGGCTCGGATGCCGTACGAGCTTCTGCATCTCGGCGTCGGGCAGCGTGCCCGGCCGCGTGAGCCGCCCCAGGAGCGGCAGGATGGAATCCTTGGCGATCGTCTCGCCGGAGACGTCCTGCCGCATGCCGTCCGCGTCGGCCACGGGCTCCAGCGACTGGAAGACGTCGTCGGCCTCGGTGCCCCAGGGCCGGGTGGGCAGCTGGTAGGGCTTCGCGAACTTCGAGGCCCGGCCCGTCAGCCGCAGCGTCTTCCGCGGGATCACGTAGGTGAGGGCGTAGCCCGCCCCCCAGCTCTCGAGGTCGTAGTCGCGCGGCTCACCCGAGGTGCTGCCGCCGACGATGCCGAACGAGCCATCAAACCGCCGGGAGAGCTCGTAGTGCCACCGTCGGCAGTCCATGAAGTCGCGGTACTGCTTCGGGGCCTTGTCGTGGAGCAGGCCCATCGCCCCGCTCCGCCAGATCTCGCCGATGCCGCCGCCGGTGTGGCCGTGGAGCATGAACGTGGTCGTGTAGACGCTCGACATCGCGTTGATGTCACGGGCCCGGGCGTAGATCGACTTCTCCCCCTCCGGCGTGAGCGAGGCCGCCGCGGCCATGGCGAAGGCGAGGTTGCCGTTCTTGCCATTGTCCACGAAGCTCCGCTCGGGGCGGTCGTCGCCGTAGGGATTGTTGCCGCGGCCCGAGTAGCGGAAGAAATGGACGAGCGTCCGCAGGAGCAGGTCGTCGCTCACCTTCGCGCCGCACTCCTTGGCCAGGCAGAGGAAGGTCACGCAGGCCGTGCCGGCGGCGTTCAAGTGGCCGAAGCCGTACTGGGGCGACACGCCGCCCCGGCCGAGCCAGGCGTCGAGGTATTCGGTCTCGGCGGCCCGCGCCACCCACTTCTCGATGACGGGGATCGCCGTGGCGTCGCCGGTGCGGAGGTAATACTCGCAGAGCGGAATCCCGCCGTAGCCGAGCCCCCAGGGATACTGCGACGGTTGCTGCAACACCGGCCTGTCCACGAGGCCGTGCACCCACTGCCGCACCGGCTCGAGGTCCTTCTCCTCGCCGGTCGCGAGCAGGAACAGCATGCCGATGTCGAACACGCCCTTGTCGGTGCCGGGCTTGGCGAGATAGTCGGCGAAGTTGCGGACGATCTTCTCCGACTTCGGGCAGTCGAGCGGCCAGGTCTTCGCGTAGCGGCCGAGCACGGGGATCTCGACGACCACCTCCTCGGCCTTCGCGCCGGGGCCGTCGTCTCGCACCATCAGCCGCACCTTGCCGTCGGTGGCCTCGGCCTCGGTGAGGATGTCGCCGA
>CAZONY010000472.1:0-2056 GCA_964581215.1 uncultured Chitinophagaceae bacterium
TTCGTCGGCAGCGCCAGTCCGGCCGCCTCGAGCATCGCGGGCCAGAAGAGCGTGGGGTAGTAGGTGAGGTCCTTGCCGATGAAGTGGTGCATTTCGGCCGGCGGGGCGTTGGCTTCGCCGCGGTGCCACCAGGCGGTCAGCCGTTCGCCGTGCGCCTCGCACCACTCGCTCGTGGCGGCGATGTAGCCGATCGGGGCGTCGAACCAGACATACCAGAAGTGCCCGGGCGCGTCGGGAATCTCGAAGCCGAAGTAGGGGGCAGGGCGGGAGACATCCCAGTCGCGGAGCGGCTCCCCGAGAAAATGTCCGGAAAGATAGTTGGCGACCCGCGGGTCGAGGGCACCCGACGATTTCGTCCACGCCTCCAGAAACCCGTGGAGCGTCTCGATCGTCACGAAGAGATGTTCTGCCGACCGCACCTCGGGCGTGGCCCCCGAGAGGGTGCTCACCGGATCGACGAGATCGGCCGGACCGTAGGTGGCGCCGCACTGCTCGCAGGAGTCGCCGTACTGGTCCGCGGCGGCGCACTTCGGGCACGTTCCCCGGACGAACCGGTCGGCCAGAAAGACACCCGCCTGCGGGTCGAACAGCTGTCGCACGTCCCGCGAGACGACGAGGCCGCGGTCGCGAAGGGCCTGCCAGATCACGCCACAGAGCCGGCGGTTGGCCGGACTGTCGGTTGAGCCGTAGTGGTCGAAGGCGATCTCAAAGTCGGCGAAGTCGGCGAGGTGAGCCTCCCGCATGGCTGCAATCAGTTCCCGTTCGCTGCGCCCCTCGGCCCGGGCGCGGATCATGATCGCCGTGCCGTGGGTGTCGTCGGCACACAGGTAGATCGCACGGTGGCCGCGGAGTTTCTGGAAGCGAACGAAGATGTCGGTCTGGATGTACTCGACGAGGTGCCCCAGGTGAATCTGACCGTTGGCGTAGGGAAGCGCCGAGGTGACGAGGATGCGGCGGGCGGACATGGGGCGGATTGTAGAAGGCGGCGCGGAAACGGGGAAACGCCGAGGAAGTGGGGGCAACGAGGCAAGGCGGGGCCGCGCAGTCCCCGATCGAAAATGGCCTTGTGGCAACGTGGCGCCGCCGCCACCATCCCGACCTTCCGTCCCGGAACCTGGAGCCTCTGGAGCCTTGGAGCCTCGGATGATCATGGCACGACGGGCAGTCCTCTGCGGTCTGCTGCTTTTCGCCGGAACGGCGGCCATGCCGGCCGTCGCCGCCGACGCCTCACGCACGGCGGCGCAGGCGGCCGCGCAGGGCGACGTGGTGTTGCTCGACTTCGCCGCGACATGGTGCGGCCCCTGCCGGCAGATGGCGCCGATCATCGGCGAGATCACCGCGGCCGGCTGGGTGGTTCGGCACGTCGATGCCGACCGGGAGCCAGACCTCGTCAGGCGGTTCGGCGTGACCGGCGTGCCCTGCTACGTGCTCCTGGTGCGCGGCGAGGAAGTGGGCCGCATCAACGGGGCGACGACCCGTGTCGATCTGGAAAACCTGCTGGCCAAGAGCCGCGGACCGTTGGGCCTGCCGGACGCGGCCCCCGTGACGAACGGCCCGCGCCCGCCTGCCGTGCCGGGCATTCCGCTGCCGGCCGTCGCCGCGGCAGGGCCCCTGATCACCGAACCAGCGCCAGCCCGCCAGCGTGCTCCGGCGGCGATCGTTCGCGGCCCCGCGGCGCCGACCCCGGTGGCACCGGCCGTGGCTCGGGATGCCACGCCGGCTCGGCCGGTCGCTGCGGCCGCCGCGCCCGCCACGCTTTCACCGGAGGCAAGGACAGCCCTCGAACGCAAGCTTCTTCAGGCCACGGCCCGCCTCCGGGTGGATGATCCGCAGGGGATGTCGTGGGGCACGGGCACCGTGATCGACTGTCGTGAGGGGGAAGCCCTGATCCTGACCTGCGGCCACATTTTCCGGGATTCGGCCGGCAAGGGCCGCGTGGAGGTCGATCTCTTCGGGCCGCAGGGGCCGCGGGGCGTCGCGGGGCAGGTGCTGGCCTACGATCTCGACCGCGATCTCGCGCTCGTGAGCATCTTCACCGACCAGCCGATCGAGCCCG
>CAZONY010000473.1:0-2035 GCA_964581215.1 uncultured Chitinophagaceae bacterium
GATGCTCGACCACCGCCTGCGCGATCGCGAGGCCGTCGAACGTGCTCGTGCCGCGGCCCACCTCGTCGAGGATCACGAGGCTGCGCTGCGTCGCCCGGTTGAGGATCCGCGCCGTCTGGGCCATCTCCACCAGGAACGTGCTTGCGCCCGTGGCGAGATCGTCGCCGGCGCCGATGCGGGCGAAGAGCCGATCGACGATGCCCACGCGGGCCCGGGCCGCCGGTACGAAGCTGCCGGCCTGCGCCATCACGGCCACGAGCGCCGCCTGGCGGATGAACGTGCTCTTGCCGCCCATGTTGGGGCCGGTGACCACCAACAACGCGGGCACATCGGGGCGGTGCCGCGCGGCCGGCTCGCGGCACGCGAGCGCGAGATCGTTGGCCACGAGTGACCCGGCCGGCAGCAGCTCCTCGAGCACCGGATGGCGACCCTGCTCGATGAGCAGCGCGCCGTCGGCGGTGATCTCGGGCCGAACCCAGTTTCGCGAGCGGGCCACCTCGGCCAGCGAGACGAGCACGTCGAGCGTGGCGAGGATCTCCGTGGCCCGGTCGAGCCGCTGTCGCTGGTCGGCCACGAAGAGCCGCAGTTCCTCGAGCAGCTGCAACTCCCGACGCAGCGATTCCTCCTCCGCACCGAGCACCTGCCGCTGCCGTTCGTCGAGTTCGGGCGTGGTGTACCGCTCCGCGTTCTTTACCGTCTGCTTGCGAATGTAGTCGGCCGGCACCTTCGCGGCGTGCGTCCGGCTCACCTCGAGAAAAAAGCCGAACACCCTGTTGAAGCCGACCTTCAGCGAGGGGATGCCCGTCCGCTCGATCTCGCGGGCCTGGTACTCCGTGATCCACTGCTTGCCGCCGCTGGCCAGCTCCACCAACTCGTCATGGGCGGCGTCGAAGCCCGGACGGATGAAGCCGCCGTCACGGGCGAAGACGGGGCAGCCCTCGCGCAGCGTGGCCGAGATTCGGGCGGCGACGTCGGCGCAGGGATCGAGCCGGTCGCGGAGCGCTGCCAGCAGGCCCGTGGCGCGGGAGAGCGCCTCGATCACGGCGGGGAGGATGGCCGCCGCCCGGCCGATCCGCTCGATGTCACGGGGGCCGGCCCGGCCCGAGACGACCCGGCTCACGAGCCGCTCGATGTCGCCGATGCCGGTGAGGCTCTCGGCGAGCCGTGCGGCCAGCCCGCGGTCGGCCACGAGCGCGGCGACGGCGTCGAGGCGGTCGTCGATCCGCGGTCGATCGATGAGCGGGGCCGACAGCCACTCCACCAACAAGCGGCCCCCCATGGGCGACTTCGTGCGATCGAGCACGCCGGCCAGCGAGCCCGCGCGCCGCACGGCCCCCGCGGCGTTGGTCGCCCGCACGAGCTCGAGGCTGCGGCGGGTGGCCTCGTCGATTTCCATCCGCGTGCCCGGTCGCCAGACGGCGAGCGTGTCGATCCGCCGGAGGGCGGCCGGCTCGTTCTCTTCGAGATAGGCGACGATGCCACCGGCGGCAGCGATGCCCGGCAGGTCGGCGGGCAGGTCGAAGCCGAGTCCCTCGAGCCGTTGGCCTCCGAGCGGGCGGCCGACGGCGGCCAGCGCCGTCGCCTCGTCGAACCACCAGTCGGGCCGGCAGGTGATGGGGCGCTGGGCCCCGGCCGATCGCACGATCGCCGCCACCACGTCACGGTCCTTCTCGGCGCAGAGCACCTCGGAGGGATCGAGCCGCAGCAGGTGATCGGCGGCATCGTCGCGCGAGACCGTGGCCGCCTCGAACCGGCCGGCGGCGACGTCGATCAAGGCGAGGCCCACGAGCAGGGCGTCGTCGCGTCCCTCCGCCCGCGGCAGCATGGCGAGCAGGTGATTGGGTCGCAGCGGGTCGAGCAGCGATTCGTCGGAGGCGATGCCGGGCGTGACGATGCGGGTCACCTCGCGGCGGAGCAGGCCCTTCGTCGTCTTGGGATCGTCGATCTGCTCGCAGATGGCCACGCGGCGGCCGGCGGCGACGAGTTTCACCAGGTGCACGTCGAGCTGATGGTGCGGGAATCCGGCCATCGGCAG
>CAZONY010000474.1:0-2025 GCA_964581215.1 uncultured Chitinophagaceae bacterium
CATGGCAAAGAGTGCTACGCTCACCTGCTCGCCGGTGGAGAGGAGCATGTCCATCTCGCGGGCGCTGGGCCGGTCGGTGGTCTGCCTGGCCAGATCGACCAGGATGTCGGTCTGGTGGCCCATCGCGCTGACGACGACGACCACCCGATCGCCCGTATCGTGACGGGCGATTGCCTTGTGTGCGGCCGCCTTGATCTTCTGGGCGTCGGCCACGCTCGTGCCGCCGAATTTCTGTACTACCAGCGCCATCGCAGCATCAGTCCTTTCCGAGAAAACGGCCCATCAGCTTCCAGCCTGGTTCGACCGTCGCGCCCGAGGCGGCGGCCGTGGCTTCGTCGTACGTCGCCTGTCCCGAGCGGGCCACACCGGTGCCGGCCATCACGAACGGCACGCTCCCGCGGGAGTGCGTCTTCGTGGCGATGAATGTGGGGTGATCCGGGCAGACGAGGATCCGGTGGTCGCCGAGAGACTCGAGGTGCGCGGCGACCGGCCCCACGATCTTCGCGTCGATCTCCTCGATCGCCCGGACCTTCGCGGCCGAGTCGCCCTGGTGGCTGGCCTCGTCAGGCGCCTCGACGTGCACGCAGACCAGGTCCGACGTGGCCAGTTCGTCGATCGCGTGCCGGCCCTTCGCGGTGTAGTCGGTGTCGAGGTAGCCGGTCGCCCCGGGCACCTCGCGCCGCTTCCAGCCGGCCAGGGCCGCCAGGCCCCGAAGCAGGTCGACCGCCGTGATCATGGTGCCGGTCATTCCATACTTTCGTACGAATGGTTCCATGGCGGGAGCGCGTCCCACACCCCACAGCCACACGTTCGTGGCCGGTCGCTTGCCGGCGGCGACCCGCGCCCGGTTGACCGGATGGTCGGCAAACCATGCCGCGCTGCGGGCCATGATTTCGGTCAACAGCCGGCTGCCGGTGCCACGCGGGAAGGCGTCGGCGATCGACGCGTCCATCAGGTCATGCGGGGGTGTGGCCCGCAGGTCGGCCCCCAGCGGGGCCGGCGTGCCTGCCCCGCCCCGATAGACGAGCAGGTTGCGGTAGCTCACGCCCGGGATGAACTCCCACCCTGCCAGGCCGGGGAAGTCGGCGGCCAGGCCGCGCTGGGCGGCGGCGAGGAGTGCGGTGGCCTCTTCGGTGGACACGTGACCGGCCGTGAAATCCTCCATGATCTCGTCGCCGTCGCTGTCACGAACCGTGACGAGGTTGCACCGCACGGCCCAGTCGTCGGCGCCGAGCGTGATGCCCTGCGCGGCGGCCTCGAGCGGCGCCCGGCCGGTGAACGACACGAGCGGGTCGTATCCCATCAGGCTCATGCAGGCCACCTCCGAACCGGGGGGCAGGCTGTCGGGTACGTGGTTGGTGAGGCCCACGAGCCCCCGGGCGGCGAGCGCATCCAGGTGCGGCGTGTGGGCCGCCTTGAAAGGAGTCCTCCCGCCCAGTTCCGGCCGCGGCTCATCGGCGGCGCCGTCGGGAATCACGATCACGTATTTCATCGTCTGGCTGCCTTCCAAGGGGGGCTGTCGGGCGGCGTCACTTTGCCGGTGCCGCGTCGTCGAGCACGCTCAGGCAGGTGCTCCTGCCGCGCGTCACGCCGGCGGCATCGATGGCGGCGACGGCGCGCTTCACGGCCTGCGACGGGCAGGTGTGCGTCATGATCACCAGCGGCACGCCGTTCTCGGCCGCACCCGCCGCGTCGTGTTGGATCACGTCACCGAGGATGCCGGTGATCTGGGCGAGCACGCCGGGCTTGTCGGCGACGTGGAACCGCAGGAACGATCGCTCCGCGATGTCGATCTCCCCCACGCGGGCGGCGGGGCTGTCGGCGTCGAGCATGCCGGTGGTGCGAAACGTGATCGCCGTGCGGCCCACGACGGTGTCGATGATGTCGGCGACGACGGCCGACGCCGTCGGCATCTGGCCGGCGCCGAGGCCGTGGAAGAACATCCTCCCGACCGCGTCGCCGATGATGCTCACGGCGTTGTAGGCGCCGCGGGTCTCGGCCAGCGGCGTGCCAATGCGCACCAGC
>CAZONY010000475.1:0-2019 GCA_964581215.1 uncultured Chitinophagaceae bacterium
GATCACGAGCACGGCATTGTCGATCACGAAGCCGGCGGCGGCGGCGGCGAGGCCTGAATAGCTGTTCAAGAGACAGATCACGACCGGCATGTCGGCCCCGCCGATCGGCATCGTGAGCGTGCAGCCCAGCCCGCTGCCCACGATCACCAGCAGCCAATAGAGCAGGTTCGAGGCGGGATTCATGCACACGCCCACGATCAGCGCGAGCGTGGCCACGGCGAGGCCGAGATTGATCCAGTGCCGGTGAGGATTCGTCCAGGCTTTCTTGAACTGCGGCAGCTCCTCGAGTTTGCCGAAGGCCACGAGGCTGCCCCAGAACGTCACGGCGCCGATCAGGCCGGTGACGGCCGTAGCGATGCCGAATTGCGTCCAGGGTGCGAGGTCGGTCGCAGCCCGGGTGGCGACTGCGGTCAGCGCCCCGGCTTGATCGACCGCCAGTGCATCGCCCGTCTTGTTCCAGAGTTCGGCACCGGCAACCAGCGTGGAGGCGGCCCCGCCGAAGCCGTTGAGCAGGGCCACCATCTGCGGCATGCCTGTCATCGGGTATTTCAGTGCCATGACGGTCCCGATCACGGCCCCGATCACGCCGGCCACGGCGACGATCACCAGGGGCCATCCGCCCCGGGCCGCGATCGTCTCGATCACCGGTCGCTCGAAGCAGGCGGCCACGAGCGCGATCGCCATCCCGGCAGCGCCGAGATAATTGCCCTTCACGGCCGTCCGCGGCCCGGTCATGAGCTTGAACGCCACGATGAACAGCATCGACGCGGCAAGGTAGGCGAGGTTGATCCAGGCTTGGCTCGACATGCTGCTACTTCTTTTTCGGGTGGAACATCTCGAGCATGCGATGAGTGACCACGAAGCCACCGGCCACGTTGATCATCGCCAGGACCACGGCCGCGAGGCCCAGCAGGTTGCCGAACCGGAATCCCGTGGTCGCCACGGCGGCCGCCACCACGATCGCCCCCACCGCAGTGATCCCGGAAATGGCGTTCGAGCCGCTCGTGAGCGGCGTGTGCAGCCGCTGCGGCACCTTCGTGATCACCTCGAAGCCCACCCACATCGCCAGCAGGAAGACGGTGAGCAGGCGGATGAGGCGGCGGCGGCCTCGGCGAAAAGCACGACGAACGGCATGGCGAAAGGTCTCCGACGCGGGCGTCAGGGGGTGGCGGGCGGGTTGAGCGGGGGCAGGCCCGCCCGTTCCCGGACCTTCGGATGAACGATCTCGCCGCCCCGGGCCACCAGCGTGTCGCGGCAGATTTCGTCGTCGAGCGACACCGCGGGGAGGCCGAGCTTGACCAGATGCGTCAGGAACGTGACGACGTTGCGGGCGTAGAGCTGGCTGGTGTGGGTCGCCACTTCGGCCGGGAGGTTCGTCGGCCCGAGGATCGTCACGCCACCGACGACCGTCGTTTCGCCGCAGCACGTGGCCTCGCAATTGCCACCGCGCTCGGCCGCCATATCGACGATCACGCTGCCGGGCTTCATCCGGCCCACCATCTCCCGAGTCACGAGCGTGGGGGCCTTCTGCCCGGGGATGAGCGCCGTGCAGATCACGACGTCGCTGTCGGCGAGGACGTTGCCGAGGAGTTCCCGTTGCTTCGCGTAAAACGCCTCGTCCATCGCCTTCGCGTACCCGCCGGCCGCCTCGCTGGAGCCGGTCTCGAGGGGAAGTTCGACGAACTTGGCGCCGAGGCTCTGCACCTGCTCCTTCACGGCAGGGCGGACGTCATAGGCGCTGACCTGGGCCCCGAGACGCTTGGCGGTGGCGATCGCCTGCAGGCCGGCCACGCCCGCGCCGAGGACGAGCACCTTTGCCGGCTTCACCGTGCCTGCGGCCGTGGTCATCATCGGGAAGATGCGGGGCAGGGCCGTGGCTGCCAGCAGCACGGCGCGATAGCCGGCGATGTTGGCCTGGCTGGAGAGCACGTCCATGCTCTGAGCCCGCGTGATCCGCGGCACGAGCTCGAGTGAAAAGAGCGTGACACCGCGACCGGCGGCTTCCCGGCAGGCCTCCGG
>CAZONY010000476.1:0-285 GCA_964581215.1 uncultured Chitinophagaceae bacterium
GGGCTGGTAGGGCCTGACGCTCGGGCCGCCGAGCTTCCGCACGAGCAGGCCGCTCGCCGCGAGCGCCTGGTCGCGAACCATCTCGGCGTCGAGGCGGAACCGCGGGCCCCGCGAGAGCAGCCGGTTGGCGGCGTCTTTGTGCAGTTTCTCGGGCGTCGTGGCCGCCGACTGGCGGTAGGCGGCGCTCGTGAGCAGCAGCCGGAAGAGCCGCTTCACGTCCCAGCCCGATTCGCGGAACTCGCTGGCCAGCCAGTCGAGCAGTTCGGGATGGCTCGGCAGCTCGCC
>CAZONY010000476.1:295-2001 GCA_964581215.1 uncultured Chitinophagaceae bacterium
CGACCGCGGCCGTCCGGTTCATCCAGCCGTCGGGCTCGCCCGTGATGCCAAAGTCGCCCGAGGTGGAGACGAGGCCGGTGCCGAAGACCTCCTGCCAAAACCGGTTCACCGTGACTCGCGTCGTGAGCGGATGCTCCCGGAGCAGGAGCCACTGCGCGAGCCCCAGCCGGTTTCGCGGCAGATCCGCGGGGAAGGCGGGAAGAATGTCGGGCGTGTCGGCCGCGACCTCGTCCTTGCGCTTGTCGTATTCGCCGCGGTCGAGGATGTGGGCCTTGGCCATCGCGTCCTGCTCGTGCATCACGTGGGCGACCGTGCCGCGCTTGCGGATGTCGGCCTGCTCCCGCTCCAGCCGTGTCACCGCGCCCGTGGCCGCCCGGGAAGCGTCGTCGATCGTGGCCCGCCACCAATCGTAAAGGTCGCCGGCCGCCGCGGCCCGCTCGGCGGCCGGGAGCCGCAGGATCCCGGCCAGCGTCTCGGCACGCGCGAGTCCCTCCACGTCGCCGTCCGAGAGGACGCGGCCCCAGAGCGCGACCTTTGCCAGGCCCACGCCGTGGGCCGTCGCCGAGCCGACCCGCCCGCCGACGACCAGCGGCGCGGTGGTCCTGATCGAGTGTCGCTCGAACGTGTCGAACAGAAGATCGACTTTTTGCGGCTTGCCGTCGAAGAAGACCTTCACCCCGCCCGGCTCGCCCGAGCCGTCGTACGTCACGGCCACGAACGTCCACGTATCGGCCGGCACCTGCATCGCGGTTTGCCGCCACAGGGCGTCTCCAGGCCAGGAATGGGTCAGCTTCAGGCCCACCCGGCGGCCCTGCACGCACACGTCCCAGCCCCGGTCCTCCTGGGCCTCGTCGATCCGGGAGACCACCGCGTAGGCCGAGTCATTGGCGGGGGCCCGCAGCCAGAAGGTCGCGCTCAACGGCTGGTCGTGCTCGAAGTCGCCGCCATCCTTGATCTCCGCCGCCCGGCCCTCGAGGAGCACCGCTGGCGATCCGTTCGGCCCCTCCTGCCACGTCGTCGTGGCCGTGAGCGCGACGTCGGTCTCCACGCCCGCGATCCGCGCCCGGGTCGTCGCCCCGGCGCCGGCGGCGAGGTCGAGCGCGACCAGCGGTGCGCCCTCGGGCATCGCCCTGCCAGCCACGTCGGGACTCGCCTCGGTGATCCAGCGGTCGAACTCGGGACGGGCGTCCCGCTTGCGATCCTCAACCGCCCGGCGCGCTGCGGCCAATTCCGGCTCGATTTCCGCGAACCGGTTCCGATCCCCGGGCAAGGGAACGACGACGATCGGCGGCGTGTCCTTGATGTTGCCGTCCATCGCCCCCTGCGTCGTGTTGTTGAAGAATGCGGCGAGCTCGTAGAACTCCTGCTGCGAGAGCGGGTCGAACTTGTGATTGTGGCAGACGGCGCAGCCCACCGTGAGCCCCATCCAGACCGTGGCGGTCGTCTCCGTGCGATCCCGCGCGTAGAGCACGAGGTATTCCTCGGGGATGACGCCCCCTTCGTTCGTCGTCATGTTGCAGCGGTTGAAGCCGCTGGCGATCTGCGTGTCGAGAACGGCGTTGATGTCGCCATCCCGCAGTTCCTTGGCGACGAGATCTCCGGCGAGCTGCAGGATCGTGAACCGGTCGAACGGCATGTTCTGGTTGAAGGCGTTGATCACCCACTGCCGGTAGGTCCACATCTCACGGAAGTTGTCGAAGTGAATG
>CAZONY010000477.1:0-1995 GCA_964581215.1 uncultured Chitinophagaceae bacterium
GTGGCGGCCGCCGTCGCCGCCGTGCAGTGGGGGCTGGCCCGGTGGCGGTTCGAGGGTCGCATCCGGATGACGCCCGAGGAGTTCCAGGAGGAGGCCCGCAGCCTGCAGGCCGACCCGAAAGTGAAGCTCATGCGGGAACGGTCGCGTCGGCCGCCGCCGGCCGCTCCGGCTCCGGCACCCGATACCCGTAGCGATCGATGAACGGCCGGCAGTGACGCTCGATCTCGGTCACCAGCCGCGGATCGTGCCGGTAGGTGTTGGTGCGGTAGTCCTTCATCGACCGGGCCTGCATCTCGAACCGGTCGTGGACGCGGCCGAAGTCGCCCAGGTCGAGCCGCTCGTAGGCCTCGGCCATCCGGCCCACCGGATCGGCCACGAGGTCTTCGTAGCGAATTTCGTGGAGGCGGTCCGCACCCAGCCGCTGGCGGTCGCGCTCGAAGGCGGCGTACATCTCGTCGAACGCGGCGAACGCATACCGCTCCAGCGCCTCGCCGGGATCGACCTGCAGCGACTGCACGTGGTGGAGCGACTTCCACAGCCGCAGCGTCGAAGGGAAGACGACGAACGGATCGCGGACGACGTGCAGAAACCGGGCCGTCGGAAACATTTCCGCCAGCACGCCCATGCGCGCCGTGTGCGGCGGGCTCTTGAGCACCGGCCGGCGGCGGTCACGGACGGCCAGCATCCGCAGGAACATGCGCAGCGACTCCCGCCAACGATCCAGCTCCGCGGGGGGCAGCCGCGACACGTCGAGCGCCTCGGGGGTGGCGGGCGAGGTCACCGGAAAAGCCATCCGGCGGTAGGGGGAAGGCGCCCCCATGTTCGCCAGTGCGAATTCGTCTTCCTGGGGGCGGTGCCAGCCGGCGGCGACGTTGTCCATCGGCCGCTTGTCGGGCATGATCCAGCTGAGCGTGGAGGTGACGAGCCCTTCGGTGAGGAGGAAGTGCCCGGGGGCGAAGCACTGGTAGGTGGAGGGGCAGAAGAACCGCTCGTCGAGCATCAGCATCTCGTGGAGCAGCGTGGTGCCCGACCGCCAGTGACCGATGATGAAGAGCGGATCGACGGCCTCGGCCTCGCGGAGCTGCCGCCGGTAGCGGGCGCGGCAGAGCGGCTCGGCCAACGAGTTGAAGGCCGACGCCATGGTGATCGTGGCCATCAGGCCCCAGCGCGACGGCGAAGCCTGGGCCCGGTGTGCGGCGACCAGCGGCAGCCACACGTGCAACGGCATGCCATGCCAGAACCGGGGGCTCCACCACGGATAGGCATGGAAGGAATTCTCGCTCATGCCCGCCATGCTACCGGAAACCCGCGATGCACGGGGCGGGTTCGCGGCTGCAGCCCGTGGCCCGGTTCGAACATGGTTCACCGGGCGGGTGTGGCCCGGCCCGAGGCCACCGCGGGCCGGAGGGTCGCTTCCAGCGCGGCGACGAGCTCCGGCGTCGATGGCCGGCCGACGCCGCGATACCGCTCCTCGCCGGTGGGCGCGAGGAGGATCACCGTGGGGAAGGCGGTCACGTCCAGCTCCCGGCAGGTGTCGGCATGGCGGTCGGCGTCCACCATCACGCAGACGAACCGCGACGCCAGGCCGATGATGCGCGGCTCGGCCAGCGTGTCCTGCGTCATCTCGGCGCTCCAGCGACACCAGGCGGCCCGGCAGATCACCAGCAGCGGCTTCGATTCCGCCGCGGCCCGCTTCCGCCCGGCCTCGAAGCCATCGACGTATTCCAGCGCCCGTCGCTGCGGTGTGATGCGTTCGGTCGCGCGGCCCAGCATGCCGGCGAGCGCCGCGTCGGTTCGCAGCAGGGGAGCGGTCGCGGCCGGCTCCACCGCTTCGTCGCGGATGTCGCAGCCGGCGATCGCGCAGCAGAGGGCCAGGGCCCCGAGCGGCCGGCGGCCGCGCCCACATCGTCGATCGCTGCCATCACGTAAGGGTCGCATGCTGGGGAGAGGGATAGCAGGCTGTGGAACACGTCTGCCAGAGCAGGATGCGATGGC
>CAZONY010000478.1:0-1980 GCA_964581215.1 uncultured Chitinophagaceae bacterium
CCCGCGCCGGCCTGATGCGGCACGACGAAGTCGATGTCGCCGCCGGCCAGCCCGGCCGCGGCCAGCCCGGCCGCGACGGCTGCCGACATGGCCCGCGGCGCGATCTCCGCGATCGCCATGCCATCGATCGAGTAGACGAGCCGCTCCGCGACGTGTGATCGGCCGCCGTCCGACGCCGGCAGCGGCAGGTCGTGGCGGACGTGAAAGTCGAACGCGGGCTTCTCCGCCGGCACCTTCTCCGCGGTGGCGTGGACGATCTCGAAGTGCACAGGATGGCGGCGACTCGTCGCCGGGGCGAGGAGGGTGGCCGAGGCCATGTCGCCGAAAAGCCCGCCGGTCTGCGGGCACGAATAGTCGGTGATCCGGCTGATCCGCGAGGCGACGACGACGAGCAGAAAGTCTTCGTTGCCGAGCCGTAGCCGCGGCGCCCACCGCCGCTGGACGAGCTCGAGGGCCCGGCTGTATCCGCAGCAGAACCAGTTGAGCCCCGCCGTGCGGCAGTGCCGGATGCCGAGCAGCTTCGCCAGGTGGCGGGCCGCACGACTCGGCCGCTCCTCCGCCACGCGGACGGGATCGAAATTACGTCGGGCGACCGATGCAGGAATGAACGACGGCGACACGAAGAGGAGCCCCCGGCAGCGGCCCAGGTCGCAGGCGGTTTCGCGCTGGAGGCTGCGGACGGCCTCGAAGCCCATCGTCACTTCGTCGTCAGCGGAAATGCCGCGCGCCTCGATCCCGGTATGGTGCGCGAACTTCCGCGGCAGGAGGTCGCCATACCATCCGTTTTCCAGCTCCCAGGCGGGCCGGTGGATCGCAATCGCGGAGATGCCGAGGGGAGAAGATGCCATGCGGTCAAGTGCTCACGGATCGGCCGCGGGATCGCAGCCGCACGGGGATGATGGCGATCGGGAGCCTCCGGGGCCACGGCAAAAAACCTGCGGAACTTTGGCCATTTTCGCGCGGTGACACCAGGCGAGGCCGGGGCGGCGGCCGCGAACCGCCCCCATGCACGGAAGGGTCCGGCAAGACCTACACGCCGCGGGGGGCTCACGGGGCGGGTGTGTGGGTGGTGAATGGCCCCACCGGCAAGCCATCGGTGTTGTAGAGCAAGTGGCCGAGGGGCTGCGTGGTGTAGGCGTAGCGCACGGCCACGGGTTTTGCGACTCCTGCGGCGGAGACGACGAGTTCCGCGCCGTCGATCGTTGCGTCGGCCCAATGCCATTGCCCGCCCTCGTCCTGGAGCGACAGCCATTGCAGCTTCGCGTCGGGCGTGGGCACCGGGGGTTGAAAGGCGTCTGGCAGGGCCGTGGCCTTCTTGGCGATCATCAGGCCGCTGTTCGCATCAGCGGTGAAAGAAATCCGGATCGTGCGCCCCTCGATCGTGTGGCTCTTGTAGAGCGGACAGGCGGTGATGGCTTCGAATCCATACACCTTCTGGAGCACCGATCGAGCCAGACGTTCGGCGGTGTCGAATTTGTTCGGCGGATGTTCGCCTGGGGTGCCGACATCGATGGCCACGGCCATGCCGGTGTTCGGCAGCGAAAGCGCCTCGAAAAACGCCTGGCGGATCGCGGCGCGGCCGTCACCCATGGCGGGGTTGTCGGTCGATGACTCGTTGATGCCGGGCAACTGCACGAAGTGGAAGGGAAAATTCCCCTGTCCCCATGCCGTGCGCCAGCCGGTGATCAAGGACTCCAATTTCGGCCGATAGGCGCGCCCGTCTTTCGAGTTGCTCTCACCCTGATACCAGATGGCGCCGCGGATGCCGTAGCCCACCACGGGTGTCATGAGCGTGGCGTAGTTGCCGCCCACCGGATAGGGGTCTTGGGTGAGCCAACTCTCGATGTTGGATCCGCCGACGGCGCGCACGATCAGACCGATGGGCACCAGCGCATCCTGCTGGACACGGCGGGCGAAGAAAAACGCCACGCGTGAGCAGCCAAGCACGGATTCCGGCGTGCAGACATCCCAGGCCTGCTG
>CAZONY010000479.1:0-1947 GCA_964581215.1 uncultured Chitinophagaceae bacterium
CCCTGCCCGCGCAGCGACATCGTGAACGCGCCGCCCTCGAACGTCCCCGCAATCCGGCTCACGTTGCCCTGGGCATTCACCCACACGTCCACCGGCACAGGGCTCTGGTCGCGGCCGATCTCCGGGGCAGCCTGCAGGTCGGCCAGCGGAATCATGCCCGCGAACGTGGAGAGCCCCACGACGGCCCGATAATGCCGGCCATACGAATCGCTGCCGACATCCTCCACGCTCTTCGCGAACTCGATCCCGGGAAGCGTCTGCACGGGCGTCAGCGACGTGGCGAGGCGGTTCTGGCCGAGCATGGTCCGCTGCATGCCCGACGGGATCATCGCCCCCGGTGGCGGCACCATGAATCCGACCGAGGCATCGATGTCGAGCACCTCGCTGCGGGTGTCGAGCCACCCGGTCGAACCGGCCGACACCACGAAGGCCTCGACCCCGACGTCGAAGGAATAGCTCCGCGCCTTCTGCGCCCGATAGGTGGCCCGCCCCACGTCGTCGAGCTGGAACTGCAGCTCCGACGCCTTTAGGGTGAGCAGCCTGCCCGAGAGGCTGCTGGCGAGGTAGTTTTCGACCTGGCCGAGGGCGTTGGCGCCGATCTCGCTGCCCACCACGAGCGAGCCTGCGCACCGCCCCGTCACCGCGACACCGAATCCACCATTGGAGACGATCTCGTTGCCGGCACCCAAAGTCCGACCGCCGATCGTGAGGCCCCGCGCAGCCTGCAGTGACACGCCCTGGCCGACGTTGCCGCTGAAGACGCTGCCGGAGATGGCGGTGCCCCTGTAGGCGCCGGGGCCGACCAGCAAGCCCACACCATTGCCCATGCTCGTCACGCCCGTGATCCGGGATCCCCTCGATCCGCCGGCGAAGCGGATGCCGGCCCCCCCGAATCCGCTGATCGTGCGGGCGTCGGCAAGGGGAGAGAACACCACGTTATGGACGTTCGCCCCGACCATGAAACCGCTCGTGCCGGCGGCGGTGCCTGATCCGTCCAGAACGAGCCCGCCGACGACGAGCACGCGGCTGGCTTTGGCCAGCGTGATGCCCTGCAGGGGCAGCCGACTGCCGACGTCACCCGCCATCGTGATCGCGCGACCGGCAGAGAGCTGCAGCCTTCCGAACCCGTCGATCGTGGACGAGAAGGAGATGTCACCGCCGGCCTGCAGGGCGACTTCGTTCAGGAGCGTCACGCCGCCGCCGAATGTCTGGGTCCCCTTGGGGGGCACGACGTTGGACGCCCTCAGAATCCCGTGCGCCACGCCCTCGCTCGCCGTCGCGAGGCTCACGGCGCCCGCTCCCTTCGCCACGATCTGACCGGCGATGGTGATGCTGTCGCCCGCCCCAGCGCCGGTATCGATGGAGAAGCCCTGCGCGGCAGCCCCACGGTTGATGGCGGCGAGGTTCACACCACCGGGACCGATCCTGACCGAATCCGTGTTGACTCCTCCCACGATCGAGAGGCCCGCGAACTTCTTGATCTGTTTCAGGTCCACCGTGATCGTGTCGGCCAGGGCATCGACGGAGACGCCATCGATCGTGTCGGCCATCGCAAGCGAGCCGACCGTCGCGGCGGTGATCGTCAGCCTGGCTGCCGGTGCGTCGTACGTGGTGGCGAGATTCGTGATCGCCGCCCCTTGCGGATCCAGCGTCAGCACGACCCGATTGCCCACAAGGTCGACGAGGATATCGTCGGCCGCGAGCATGGCCCGCGACTCGAGGCCCTCGACGCCCGGTTGGACGCCTGCCGAACGGCGGCCGCGCCTTCGGCTGCCGCCCGCGATCCGCCGCCGACGGCCGAAGAGGATGGATCGCGAGAGCGGGGGCATGGGGTACCTCGTTGGAAAAAAAGGCCGTCAAGGCAGCCAGGCCCCACCGACCAGAGCAGGCATCGGCGAAGGAGACTCCCAATCCTAGCTCGCGGATTGTGACGCTGCCAAAGATGGG
>CAZONY010000480.1:0-1940 GCA_964581215.1 uncultured Chitinophagaceae bacterium
GATCCTTGGTGCTGCCGTTGGCGGATTTGTGGCTCTCGGCGGCCCGAAGCCGCCGCCCCGCAAGGCGGTCAAGGAGCCTGCCGCAGTGCCGGTCCGGACGGCGGCCGTCGAGCCCGGTGATGGTCGGATCGAGATCGAAGCCGATGGGGTCGTCGTGCCGCTCCGCGAGGTGACCCTTGCGGCGGAGGTTTCGGGCCGCGTGCTGCGGAAGACAGACGCCTGCAACGAAGGGCAACTCGTGGCCAAGGGGGATCTCCTGTTCGAGATCGATCCACGGGATTATCAGTTCGACGTCGAGCGTTTGGAACGCGAACTCGCCCAGGCCAGGCTCACGATCGAGGAGATCGACGAGGAGATCGCGCAGAATGCGACGGCGATCGATCTCGCTCGCCGCCAGGTCGAACTTGCGAAGCGCGAGGTGGCCCGGCTCGACACGCTCAAGGCGGGCCGGATCGTGACCGAGTCGGAACACGACCGGGCTGTGCGCGATGAACTGACCGCAGCCAACGCCCTCACGGTGCAGGAGGGGCAGAAGCGCGTGCTTGCCAAGCGGCGGCATCGGCTGGAGGAGGCGGTGTCCCTCGCCTCGACGATGCTCGAAAAGGCGACGCTCGATCTTTCCCGCACTCGGATCACCGCTCCGGCCGACGGCAGGGTGGTGGAGGACAAGGTGGAGCAGGATTCTTTCGTGGCCAAAGGCACGCCCGTCGTCATGATCGAAGACACGAGTTCCGCCGAGGTGAAGACCAGCCTCCGCATGGACGAAGTCGCCCGCGTGTGGGGCGCTCGGAAGTCGGCGGACCACGTCGGCGGGCAGGACGTGCCCGAATCGCCGGCGAAGGTCGTGTTCACCATTGACGACCGCCGTTACGAATGGGACGGCGTGCTCTCGCGGCAGGAGGGACGGGGCCTCGACGAGAAGACGCGGACTTTGCCCTGCCGCGTGCGGGTGCCCGAGCCGGCTCGCGTGCGGGCGCTCGACCGTTACGGCTCTCCGCTCGCGACGCTCCCAGGGGATGCCCCACGTTCGCTCCTGCGAGGCATGTTCGTCGAGGTCTGGCTGCAGATCGACGTGCCGCGGACGCTCGTGTCCGTGCCCGAGGAGTCGGTGCGCCCGTCGGGTGAAGTGTTCGTGATGAGGGAGGGGCGGCTGCGCATTCTGCGGCCACGTGCATTTCACGCCTCCGCCGGCCGCGTGGTCTATGAACAGGATGCCAGCGGCATCCTCCCGACCGACCGCGTCATCGTGAGCCAGATCGCCAACCCACGCGACGGGATGGAAGTGACGGAGGCTGCGCCATGAAATCGATCATCGCGTGGACCGTTCGCAATACGCCGGCGATGAACGTGCTGCTCGTCGCGGTGATGGTCATCGGCTGGATCAGTTTCTCGTCGATGCGGCGGGAGGTGTTTCCGGAGTTCGATCTGGAGATGGCATTGGTCACGGTGCCCTATCCCGGGGCGACGCCCGAGGAGGTCGAGGAAGGTATTTGCCAAAAGATCGAAGAGGCCTGCCGCAGCGTCGTCGGGATCAAGAAGATCACGAGCGTCGCCCGCGAGGGCATGGGCTACTGCGTCTTCGAGATGACCGACACCGTGGGCGATCCCCAGCGGGTCGTCGGCGAGATCCGCTCCGAGGTGGAGCGCATTCCGAGCCTTCCGGAGCTGGCCGAGGATCCCAAAGTCGAGCAGGTGACGCTGCGGTCGCCGGCCATCAAGGTGGGCGTGCTCGCGCCCTCCGCAGCCGACGGCGGCGAGCGGTCGGAACTCGAATTGCGGGACGTCACCGAACGCGTCCGGGACGACCTGCTCGCCCTGCCGGCGGTATCGGCCGTCAATATCTCCGGTGGCAAGGACTACGAGATTGCCGTCGAGATTTCGGAGGAGACGCTCCGCAAGTACGGACTGTCGCTCAAGGCCGTCGCCGACATCATCCGGCG
>CAZONY010000481.1:0-1931 GCA_964581215.1 uncultured Chitinophagaceae bacterium
CACGAGCGGCCGGAGTTTTTCCACGGCGGCGAGGCCCGTCTCGTAGTCCACGCCGGAGAAGGTCTCGCCGCGGTCGAACATCGCCCCTGCACGGTTGAAGGTGCGGTGGTCGTCGACCGGAAAGGCCGTGGCGGATGTGTAGCGGCCGGAAAGCATGCCACTGGCCAGCGGCACCCGGGCGATCACGGCCACCCGTCGGCGGAGCGCCTCGCGGAAAAACAGTTCGGCGGGACGGAGCCGAAAGGGATTGAAGATGATCTGCACCGACTGCACGCCGGGGTACTCGATCGCCTTGAGGGCCTCCTCGACTTTTTCCACGCTCACGCCGTAGCCGCGGATCTTCCCGGCCGCGATCAGGTCATCGAGCGATGCGAAGACCTCCGGCCGGTAGTAGACGTCGGTGGGCGGGCAGTGCAACTGGACGAGATCGAGCCGCTCCACGCCGAGGTTGGTCAGGCTGCGGTCGATGAAGGCCGAGAGGTTGGCGGCGTGGTAGCCGTCGGCCGTGTGCGGAGAAAGCCGGCGGCCGGCTTTCGTGGCGATCACGAACGGCTCCCGCCGCTCCCGTCGCAGCCTGCCGATGAGCCGTTCGGAGAGGCCGTCGCCGTAGACGTCCGCCGTGTCGAAGAACGTGATGCCGGAGTCGAGTGCCGCGTGGAGCGTGGCCATCGATTCGGCCTCGTCGGCACCGCCCCATTGTCCGCCGCCGATGCCCCAGGCGCCGAAGCCGATCTCGGAAACCTGCCAGCCGGTGCGTCCAAAGGTTCGGGTGTTCATGCCCCGTAGTGTGGCGGATGGGCTGGTAGACTTCCATCGCCATGGAGCCTGCTTGCCCACCTGCCGAATCGACCTCCTGGTGGCGGGATCGTCGGGCCTGGCCGTTCGCTGCCGGCGGCGCGTTGCTCGTCGTGAGCGGTCTCTTTCACGTGGCCGTGTGGGGGGTGGCCGGTGGGCCCTGGGAAGGCCCCGTCACGTGGCGGAAGCCGATCCTGTTTGGCATCTCGGGCGGGCTCACGGCCATCTCGATGGGGTGGGTCTGGGCAAAACTGCCGGGCCGGCGCCGGGATCTGCCGCTGGCGTGGTCGGCCGCCATGGCGCTCGTGATCGAAGTCGTCCTCATCGACATCCAGCGGTGGCGGGGAGTGGCCAGCCACTTCAACCGTGCCACGCCCCTCGACTCCATCCTCTACGACGGGATGGGGGTGCTGATCCTGTGGGTGACGCTCGTCTCGATCGACCTCATGCTGCGGTCGTTTCGGCAGCGGCTCGCCGTGCCGCGGGACATGCTCCTGGCGATCCGGGCGGGGCTCGTGCTGCTCGTGATCTCCTGCCTGCTCGGCATCTGGGTGAGCGTGAGCGGTGAGTTGCGGCTCGAGCAGGGGCGCGAGCCGGGGCGGCTCGGGGCGGCGGGCGTGCCCAAGTCGCCGCATGGCGCGGTGATCCACGCCATCCAGTGGCTGCCGTTCCTGGCCTGGGCCGCCCGGCGGGCGGGCATCGATGACGATCGACGGGAGCGGCTCGTCGTGTCGGCGACGGTCGGCACCGGTCTCGTGCTGCTCTACGCGATGGTGCAGACGCTCGCCGGTCGCGGCCGGTTCGATGCGCCGCCGGCCAGCATGGGAATCCTGGCCGTCGGCATCGCGTGCCTCGCCGTGCCGGCGGCGTTCACGGCCGTGGCGTGGCTTCAGGGCATCAAAACAGAAAGATCACGGCCAGGGCCGCGAGGCCGACCAGCACCAGGGCCACGCCCATGAACCGGGCGATGGGGGGCCGGTCCTGGTAGCGGTAGTCGGCGTCCTGGATCGCCTTGAGCATGTGGCGGTGCTCCCACATGCCGGCCAGCGTGGCGGCGATGCCCAGCAGGATGAGGGCGGCACCGAACACCCGGGTCTTGAGCGGCGAGAACCCGACCAGCGGCCCGTCGAGGTTGA
>CAZONY010000482.1:0-1926 GCA_964581215.1 uncultured Chitinophagaceae bacterium
ATCCGCATTTCCTGGCCGAAAGACATTCGCATCGCAGTCGATCCTCGATTCGCCGATCGCGCCGGCAGCCCGCCGGCGACATCTCCAAGAATACCCTGTCGGGGCCGATGCGGTCAGATCGGCTGCCGCCCCGCCATGGCGTCGGCGAGCATGTCGCGGTTGGCCTGCTCCAGGGAGGCCCCGACGGTGAGCCCCCGCGCCAGCCGGGTGATCTGGACAGGCAGGTCGGCGAGCCGCTGGGCGACCACCAGCGCCGTGCCGTCCCCCTCGACGTTGGGCGTGGTGCCCATGATCACCTCACGGACACCGCCCCGCCGCACCCGCTCCACCAGGGCATCGATCGTGAGTTTCTCCGGCCCCACGCCCTCCAGCGGCGTCACCCGGCCCTGCAGCACGTGATAGAGCCCCCGGTACGAGCCCGCCTGCTCCAGCGCGAAGAGATCGCGCACCTGCTCCACCACGCACAGGAGGGAACGGTCGCGGCGCGGATCGGTGCAGATCTCGCATTCGTCGTGCTCCGTGAGGTTGAAACAGGTCGCGCAGGGATGGAGCTTCTCCTTGACCGCCCGGATCGCGTCGGCGAAGGCCAGGGCTTCGGCCTGCGGCATCCGCAGCACGTGGTAGGCCAGGCGTTCGGCGCTCTTGCGGCCGATGCTGGGAAGATCGGCGAAATAATCGATGAGGCGGGCGATCGCTCCGCGTTTTTCAGCCATCCGCATCTCCCCCGGGTTCGGTGCCGTCGGCTTCGCCGTCGTTCATGCCGGCTCTCTCCACCGCGGCGGGAGCCGCCTCCGGCGGCCGCCGGGGCGGCTCCACCTTGACGATGGCCGCATCGAACAACGTCCGGGCAGTGGCAACCAGCGGGTGGTCGGTCGCCTCGCGGATCAGCGCCGCCTGCGAGAGGGGCGGACGACGGAGCGGTTCCGCCACCGGGCCCGGCCCCGGATCCGCGGCCGCGTCGCGGGGCGGCGGCGCGCGTTCGACGACGGCGGGGGGGGCCTCAGCCGTTTTTTTTTCGCGCGGCCGCGGCGTTGGAACCGGCTGCGGCGGCGAATCCACCCGCGCCGCTCCTGCGGCGGGCGGTGGCGCTGGTGCCCGAGGCGCGGGGGGAGGCGTGCGTGGCGCGGCCGGCGGCGCCGCATTGCCCGCCGCGGCGACGCGGTCGATCGCCGCGGAGAGCGAGTCGAGGTTTTCCAGGTTCGCCAGTCGCACGATCGCCATCTCGGCCAGCACGGCGGCGTGGCCGCTGGTCCGCATCCGTGCCAGCGACTGATCGATGATCTGCAGCATCGCGAGGATCGTTTCGGTGCCCGTCCCGCGACCGATGGCGGCCAGATCGACGCCGAGCCCGGCCCCTTCCCGCAACGCCTCGGGACCGCACCCGACGCTCGCCAGCAACGCGTCGCGGAAGGCGGCGATCACCTGCTCGAGCACGCCGCCGGGATCGGCCCCCCCGGCCAGCGACTGATCGAAGGCCGCCAAGGCCGCCGCCGCGTCGCGGTTCGCCAGCGCCGCCACCAACGCCCCGACCCGCTCCTCGCGCCCCGTCCCGATCACGGCATGCACGTCATCCACGCCGATCGGCCCCGCCGCCGAACCGAGCAGCTGCTCGAGGAGCGACTGGCTGTCGCGCATGCTGCCGGCGGCCCGTCGGGCGATGAGGTCGAGTGCCGCCGGATCGACTGCGGCCCCTTCGGCCTCCACGATCTGGGCCAGCCGTCGCACGATCGCCGGCAGGCCCACCGTCTGGAAATCAAACCGCTGGCAGCGGGAGAGGATCGTGATGGGAAGTTTGTCTGGCTCGGTCGTGCAGAGCACGAATTTCACGTGGGCCGGCGGCTCCTCCAGCGTCTTGAGCAGGGCATTGAAGGCCTCACGGGTGAGCATGTGGACTTCGTCGATGATGTAAATCTTGAAGCGGCCCCG
>CAZONY010000483.1:0-260 GCA_964581215.1 uncultured Chitinophagaceae bacterium
TGGGGGACTTTGGGGTTTTTTGCCGAATCTACGGCCCGGCTCTTCGCGGCGGTCCCGTCCATCACAGCAGCGGAAGGGGCGTTGCCCTCAAGAACTCCGTGAGAGTCTGTCGATTCTGCGGGTTGTCGGGGGCGGATGCCCAAGCCCCGGGGAGATGCCGTGTGCCCGTTCGTGCCAAACCATGGTCCCGTCTGGGCGAGGCGGCGGTCACGGCCATCGCCATGCTCGTCGCCGGGGTGGCAAACGCCGGAGACGTCACC